>CAKQSI010000001.1 GCA_934272745.1 uncultured Clostridia bacterium
ACCGCGGGAATTTCTTCCGGCGTGTGCGCCGTTTTTTCGGTTTCTTCCTGCGCGGTCAGAATTTCGCCGCAAAGCGAACATTTGCTGCCGGCGGTAAGTCCGGTAGAAGTGCAGGTCGCGTCAACCGCGGGAATTTCTTCCGGCGTGTGCGCCGTTTTTTCGGTTTCTTCCTGCGCGGTCAGAATTTCGCCGCAAAGCGAGCATTTGCTGCCGGCGGTAAGTCCGGTAGAAGTGCAGGTCGCGGCAACCGCGGGAATTTCTTCCGGAACGTGGGCAAGGTGTTCGCCGCTGGTAAAGGTGTCGGTACCGACGGCGCCGCATTCGCAGGTCTTATAGTAGACGGCTGCGTTGTGGCAGTCGGCGGCGGTCTTTAAGTAGCGCGCGTCCACGACTTCTTTATCGAAGGTGTGCTGATCGGCAAGTCTTGCAATGGCAACCTTCACCGTGCCGTAAACGGAAGCATACACCGTTTCGCCGTCCGCCGTGTGGGTTGCGGGCGTGGTGGTCGCCGTCCAGACGGCTTCGTCGGTCAGAGCCGCAACGTCAGCACTTTCCGCAACCAGACATTTGGAGCAAACGCGCACCGCCGTTCCCGTTTCGGTTGCGGTGGGCGCCTTGGTCAGTTGCCAGTCGCCGTAGGTGTGGCTGCATTCCTCCTCTTCCAGTTTGTCGAGAACGACGGTTACCGTGCCGTAGGCGGACGAGTAAACAATCTTTCCCGCTGCGGTATGGGTGGGTTCCGTGCGAGTGGGAGTCCATACCGACGTGTCGCTCAATTTTGCGACCGTTGTGGTTTCAGCAAAAGAGCACTTGGAACAGATACGTACGGCGGAACCGGTTGCCGAATCGGTCGGATTTTCGGTCAGCATCCAGACGCCGTAAGTATGTTCGCAAGCAACGTCTTCTTTACACCCGGCAGCAGCGACCGCTACGGCACACAGCATTACGAGTGCAAGCAAAAACGATAAAATTTTGCTTTTTTTCATACTTTTGTCTCCTTCAAATTATTTTTACATTTTGCAATGCAAATTTCTTTTTTCAGAAGGGTTGGAACCCTCCTATAAGGTTGGAAGCCGGCTCCCCGTTTTTTAAGAAGACGACCCCCGGAAGCCCTCCCGCGCGCCCGCGCGAGAGGACAGACTCCGCCAACTGCTTTACCGTAGAATTTTAACACCGATTTCGCTACGAAGTCAAGCATTTTATGCAAAGTTAAAAAAATATTAAAAATATAATAAGACTTATAATTACAGGTTATAGCAGAACGCATACCGCAGACAAAATAAACGAACGCGGCGGAAAAGCATTCCCTTTTCCGCCGCGCAGTTTGTATAAATAATTCTATTATTGCATATTATGCAAATATTTTCCGAGCGTTTTGCCCTTCCGATTTACGCGGAAAAGGTTGTCCCCGCCGAGAAATACCCGTGCGCGCTGCTGTCAAGCGAAGAAGACAGCGCGACGAGCGACGAAACGTTCGTCACGTCGTCGATACGGAAGGTAAACGTGGTTTCGCCCACGATGACGGTCACGCAGTCGCCGAATACGGTATAAGTGCCGGAAACACCCTCTTTCGAGGCGAAAACGGGGCTGTAACGGTCGTCCGTGCAGGAATCCTCGCCCTCGTCGTGTTCGGTTGAGGTCGAAATCACGGTCACCGTGCCGTCCGAGCCGAAGACGAAAGTCGTGCTGGCGGTATAGGGCGTGCTGCCGCAGACGAAGACGTACGAAGCGGCAAATTGCATGCCGGAAACCAGCGTTCCGTCCAGCGCAAGACCTGTTTCCCGGTAAGCGCCGGTCACGAGATCGGGCACCAGAACCGCCGCTTTGCTTTCGGAAACGAAGGTCACGGAGCCGCGCGCGTTGATGCGGTAGGTGCCGGAAAGATCGCCCAGTGTCGCACCGCCGAAGCCGTCCAACGTAAGGTCGGGCTTGCCTTCCGCACGGTAAGTGCCGCGCAGCGCGTCCGAAGGCGTTGCGCCGGCAACCGGATTATCCCAGCGCACCACTTTGCCGTAAGCGGTAAACGACGGACTTTCCGCCATAAAGATCGTGCCGGCGGCTTTGAGGTCGGAGCCGGAAAGAAGCGTCACGGTCGCGATCTCGCCCAGCGAAGAGGAGGCTTTCGCAAGGAAATAGGTCTTGCTTTCCCCCACCGTAATCTCGCGCAGGACGAACGAACCCGAAGCGCCGACGATCTGTGTTTTTCCGGTCGTGAAACTTTCGGTGAACCGTTCCGCGCCGGAAGCGCTGATCGTCACTACGCCGTCCGCCGCCGTCAGCCCTTTGATCGAAAGGAACGCGCCGTTTTCCGACCGCGCCTTGATGAGGAAGGTTCCGTCGTCCCCGATCCAGGTTTCCCCGATATAGGAAACGCCGGCGTAGGTCAGGCGGGCAATGCCGAATTCGTCAATCGACAGCGTATTGTTGGGATTGCAAAGTCCGGTGCCGAAATCCTGCACCAAAGCGTTTCCGCGGTACAGCCGTTCGCGATATTCGATCGCGTAATAGGCAGTGACTTCCTTCCCTTCCACGGTCAACTTGACCGTGAACTGGTAGAATCCCGCTTTGGTGTTCGTAATCAGAGAAACGTCCACCACGTTCGCTTTTTCGGTTTCGGAAAGAAGTCCGTCTTTGGTGCGAATGGTGATGAGTTTTCTTAAATTGGCTTTGGTGGTGCCTCTGCCGACCGAGAATTCTTCCATCGTAACGATGGCGCCGTCCACGATCTTCCGGTTGACGAACTGCGCGCCGACGAGAGCGTCGTCTGCAAATTCTTTCCCGGTCAGAACGTTCAGCAGTTCGCTGATATACAGCGAAGCGCCCGTTCCGCCCGCGTAATCGTACGTCACGTCCTTGAAGGTCAGAAGAACTTCGTTCCCGTGGCGGGCGTACGTCACCTGCACGTCCGCGTAGGAAGAGGAATCGAACGAGATATGCCCCGTTCCGTAGCCGTCGAGGAAAATATACTTGTTGCCGTACTCGTAATAGCCGAACAAGCTGTCGCGCTCGTCCAGCGTAAAGGTCTTGTTTTCAAGATCCAGCCGGAAACGATAGGAGAAATAGACTTCATTTTTCGCGTCGAAATCGTAGACGAACACGATATCGTTTTCATAATCGAAATAAGCGTTTTTCTTCATTCCCGAAGGAATCAGCGAAGAGATCAGCGCACTGCCGTCCACGGTCAGCGAAAGCTGCTCGTAAACGTTGAAACTCAGCCTTGCAATTTTTCCGTCGATGGTGCCGTTAAAGGTTCTGCCGGCGTATTTCTTTTCCGCGGCGGCATTCAGATCCACCTTCCCGGCGCTGTCGCTGAGCATATCGAACACGAAACTGTCGTCGCCCATCGTAAACGTGGCGCGCTCGCCTTTCTTTGCCGTGAACCCGTCGGAAAAAGTCGCTTCCCCGTAGGTAATCTCGTAATAGGTGTCCGAAGAAGTCTTTTTGACCAGACGGACTTTCAACCCGTACCACATCGATACGGCGGAGTCGTCCTTTCTCGTCACGTGCGCAAGATCGACCGAATAATTGACGACGATATCCTGCAGAACGTATTTCGAGCCGCGGTTGATCACCATCGCACTATCGATATTCCAGATATTTTCGTTGAAATACAGCAGCGGGCGTTTGTTGTCCGTCAGTTGCATACGGAGTTCGTTATCGGGATTGAGTACGACGACGCCGTCCATGTAGATAAGCGTAAAATCGTAAGTTCCTACGCGGACGAGCAGCGTTTTTTCGTCTTCCGCGCCTAAAATTTCCATCGGCTTGCCGTCAAAGGTGATTTTACCGTCTTCTCCGATGACGAGATCGCCGAACGTGCGCGCGGCAACCGCGTCGGAAATGACGTCGCCGTCATCGTCTTCGTCTTTTTCGACGGGAATGGTAGTCATTCTGGTATGGTAAACGCCCTTGATCGCATTATCCAGCACGACGATGCGGCTGCTTGCCGTAATGCCGCGGTAGGTCGCGGTCAGAACGTACACCCCGGGGCGGAACACGTCCACCTTGCCGCTGATATACGAAAACTCGGTCTTGACCTGTTCGCCGTTCTCTTCGATAACGAAAAGATCCATCGGATCCACGGTTTCGCCCGTAAAGACCGCTTTATCGGTGCCGTACAGGCGGATCCCTGCGGAAATTGCGACCTTGTACGAAACTTCGAGCGGGTCGGCGTCCGTTCCGTTGACGAACAGAGCGACGGCGACGGTCTGCGTGCCGGGAGTCGTAAAATCGAGCGGCGCCGAACGCAGTTCATAATAGGTCGTCATCGCGTCCACCCAGTCGGATTTGTCCGTAAAATTCTGGCGGATACCGTTGATCGTAAGTCGCAGGTTAGAAGTCACGTCGTAACTCGTCGCGTCCACCGGCAACGTCACCGTTTCCTGCAGAACGCGGCAGGATACGAGGTTGGCTTCTACCCGGTAAGTGACGGTTCCCGTAAAGTTTTCGGTGGTTTTGGTTCCTTCTTTTAAATAAGTATACGGAACGGTCACCGTTGCGACGTACTCCCCTTCTGCCGAAAAATCGACCGCGGAAGTATCGACAAGCCGCTCGATCTGGCGGAAGCGGATACCGTTGACAGATACCACGAAATCGCCCGCAAAGTCGTAAGCGTTTTTGTCCGTTCCCTTGGGTACGACGACGGTTTCCCGGACGGGGGTAATGGAAACGCCGCGTCTGACTTCTACGATGGCGGTATATTCCCCGCCCGCGTAAGTCAGCGTGATGACGTTGACGCCCTCGCTGAAATAATCCACGGTGCCGGAGATCATATCGCTCGTGACGGGGATAATTTTACCGTCTTTTTCGATAGTGAACAGCGTCGTAAGGTCGATCACGCCCGAATTCGGGTAGGTCACGACGTGCTTCGCGGTCACGACGGGTTCGCTCGGGGCGACGACCGAAACGGAGAAGTCCCGTTTTTCGTCGGTTTCGTCGTCCTGATAACGCGCGGTCAGGGTCGCGGTCTCGCCCGCCCCGGCGGAACGAAGGGCTTCGTCGTCAAAGGTCAGAAGTCTTGCGTCGCACAAAACTTCGTCGACATACAGCCAGAACAGCGTGGTATAGTCGATCCCTTCCGCTATTTCGTCGGTATGCAGCGTGAGCGGACGATAGGCGGGAACGACTTCCACGACGTGTCCCGCGGTCACCGTAACGGGCAAAACGAAGGTCGCCCTGCCGAGGGTCACCGTCACGCGGTATTCGCCCGCTTCCGGTTTTATATCGGAAGAAAGCATATCTTTCGTAATTTCCACCTGCTTTCCGTCCACGTAACCGAGGAAAAGCGCGGTAAAGTCGAACTCTTCCGCCCGTCCGCGGTACAGCGTCAGGCTTTCCCGAAGCGGAACGATTTTATAATCCAGGGGAATTGCGACGATCTCCACCCGCGCAGACTTTTCCATATAGGTGCAGACGACGTAGCCGCCGTCCATCGTGACGTGGATCTCCAGCATTTCGGGCGTGACGTCCACCAGTTTTCCGCTTTTTCTGACGGTGAAAAGGTCGGCGTAGTCGTACGACAGAATTTCGTCGTCGCGCAGGGATTTCGTGGTGGTGTACGCCGTTACCGTCGCTTCGTTATCCACGGTGACGCGCAGCGTTTTTGAAATGCCGTGATAGGTCACGGTAAAGCGGTAGGTTCCGAGCGCGGAAGTCACGTCGCTTTCCACCATATCCGCGGTAATCTGCTGTTTTTCGCCGTCTTTTTTGGCGGTGAAATATTGCAAAAAGTTATAACTATCCGCTTCGCTTTGCATCACGGTGACCGCGGAAGCGGACAGATGGAGTTCGTATACCGTTTCGTACACGTAGACCGTGACAGAAGCGGATACGCCTTTATAAGTGCAGATGACGACGCCCGTGCCGTAGCCTTGCGGCACGCCGGACGCGTCGATCATCGAAGACGTCACTTCGACGATCTTTCCATTCTCGACAATACTGAAAAGTCGGGCGTAATCATACGCACCCGACTCTTCCGCATTGACGGTAACTGTTTGTACTAACGCAACGACGTCGATCAGGTCTTCCGCAGAAACGCTGACGGAAGGAGTGACCATCCCCGAAACGGACGGGGTTTCCGTGGGAGTGACGGAAACGTCACCCTCCCCCGGATTCTTTTCCCCGCACCCGCAAAGGGCGAAGATCGCTGCGAGAAAGCAAACAAGAACTGTCAATTTCTTTCTCATGGGTTCTCTCCTCAAAAGTTAGGCGCAAAAATGCCGTGTCAGTTCAAGGACCAATCGCCCGTGTGGTAATATTTCACCCAGAAATATCTCGTAAAGTTGTTTTCGACGACGATCTCGACGCCGTTATCCCCCAGGAAAGTGATATATCTGCTGCCCCCCATAAGCGGATCTTTGTTGTCGTCGGAATTGCTTGCGGAATAGGTATAGCCGAGTTGTTCCAGCGCGGTCTTCAAAGAAGCGACGATGGTTTCGTAATCTTCCTGACGGATCTTGCCGTTTTCATCGCTATAGGAATAGGAAATGTTAAATTCCATATAGTGGCGATAGGGACTTGCGTCCGTACCGTCCCCCTTATATTTGAATCCGGGCAAACCGATGTTGTCGCCGAAAATACCGATAAAGAGATCGGGGGTAGGAATCTTCGTCATATCGACGTCTTCACCGAAAATATATTTGAGGACTTCTTCGATGGTGCCGGTGTGACCGGAGTGATCGTATACGCCGTTGCCCTTATCGCAGCCGTACACCGAGCAAAGCGTGGAGTGCTGTTTGAAGAAAGATTTGTCGGTGAACTGCGCCCAGGACGTTTCGGGCGATCTTGCAACGTAGCCGTCGAACACGTCTTCGGGCAGCGTCGTCGTTCCGATTGCGGAATACGTAGTCGTCACATATCCGCGATAGGTGCCGCCGACCAGCGAATACTGATATACCGATTTGACAAGGTTGCCCAGTTCGTCTACCCAGACGGAAAAAGACGAACCGACGTCGCTGGTGGCGTCCTTTGCGTTCTTATACATCGAAAGTTGCATCGCAACGTCTTTTGCGATCGTCACGTCGCGAAGAACCAGTTCAAACGCCATAAGTTCGGTTCCTTCGATCTGGCTGGCGCTCTTGAACTTGAAGATATCCGCCGAGAAGTTGAACTGCGGGATGATGTCCTTCATATCTCCTTTGTTCTGCGTTTTGCCGGCAAGAGTCTGGAGATCGTAATTATACTCAAAGTAATCGTAAACGCCTTCTCCTGCGGGACGATAGCCGGTGTAATCGGTGTAGTACAGCGGGTCGCCGTCCATACCGTAATCGTACTTGCCGGTCGTCGCGAGCAGAATGCCGTCCGCCGTGATCTTACCCACGGTGCCGACAGTGCCGTCGTAAGTCTTTACTCTGCCGTAGGAGGAGCCTGCCGCCCGCACGGCAACGGAATCCGACCGTACCGCCACGGAAGACGCGCTCAGCGCCTGCGTGCTGCCGGGCACCTGATATTCCGATTCGTCCACGACGGGCGAATAGGTCGTGCTGTCCACGGCGTGGAAGGTGTAGTTGGTGGAACCGTTCATTTTTTCCAGTGCGGAAGCAAGCAGATCCATCGCCCGATTGTTCCACTGTTCGGTAAGCGTGGTGGGATTTTCGATCTTGCCGATAAAGACGGCGGGATTTTCCACCACGGTGGAACCGATATCGCTGAAATTAAGATTCAGCACCGTATAAGACTGTGCGGTGGGCGAAGCGCCGTCGATGGGGTTGCCTTCGTCGTCGGTCGTGCCGTAAATGAGATATTCGCTGGTCGCAACCATACCCACGACGCCGTTGCCGTCTACCATAAGGTAAACGTCAAGCAGCGTATCGGACACCATCGGGGTGAACGCATACGAAAGATACGTGGTGAAATACAGGTCGTCGAGATCGGCCTGATCAACTTTATAACGGAATGCCGCAACGTTGTTTTCGTCGAAACCATAGTCCGCTACTTTGAAATCTTCTCTGTATTCGAACTTCTTCGCCACGTTGTTGGAGAAGTGTTCCGCGGGGTTATACAGGTGCGCGTTTTCCCACGCGATGGGAATGCTGTCCGAAGTGGTGTACCGTTTGGTTTCGACGGTGTTGTTTTTGCCGACGAACACGCGGAACATTTCGGTGCCGGTAAGGAAAGTTTTGGTCTTGCTGTCGTAAGCGTAGTTGATCTGTTTTGTACCTTTGACGTACATTTCGGTGATCTCGGTGCCTTCCTTTCTGCCGGTGATCTTCCAGGTGCCTTTCCACTTGCCTTCTTCCATCTGGACGACGGTGTCGTAACTGGTGACCTGACTGGAACCGGAACCGCTCAGAACTTCGTAATGGTCTTCCACGACGCCGCTGACGGTCAGGCTTGCATCTGCAAGGTCGGTCAGTTTCGCGGTAGTCAGATCCAGTCCGTTCGGTCCGGTCACTTTGCCGTCGACGACCAGTGCGCGGAGCAGAATGGATACGGTGGAATATACTTCGGGTTTATCTTTCAGTTTTGCGGTGACGGAAACGCGGGTGTCGTACGGAATTTCGCCCACAATTTCGACCGTGTTATCGTCCGCATTAACGCGGATTTTATCCGAATTGGTCGTAAAGACGTACGCCATATCGGGAACGGAAAGTTCTACGGTCAGCGTGATCTTGTTCTTTTCTTCCCCTTCTTTGGTCGCGGCAAGTTCGGTAGCGGAAGCCTTCAGTTTAATGGTGGGTTCCACTTCTTTTGCCTTAACGGTAAAGGTTTTGGAAGCCTTGATTTCGGAATTTTTGTTTAAAATCGCAGTCACCGTGACTTCGGTATCGGTTTCCGGTTCTTCCACGACGGACAAAACGCCGTTTCTGTACGCCACCAGCTTGGTATCGGAAACCGAAACGGTATAGGCGGCGTTGTTGGAAGTCGACACGGTAACACGCGCGGGTTCGCCTTTCTTGACGGTGTAAGTATCCGCGGTCATCACGATGAAATCTTCGTCCGTTCTGGAAGAAGCCAGCACGGTAAAGGTCTTTTCCGCCTTGACGGTGGGATCGGAAACCAGCGAAACGGTCACCTTGACTTCGGTGTTTTCGGTCGCTCTGCCGATGACGTGCAGATAACTGCCGTTTTCTTCGTATGCGACGAGCGCGGGTTGCGAGATGGTGACGTCAAAGTCCTGTCCCGCAGGAGTCGTCGTGACGGTGATCGCAGCGTTGGTTCCTTCACTCAGAACCTGCGTTTTGGAAGAAATGGCGATCTTTGCTTCGTTTTCGCTGGCCGAAACGGACACGGAAGGCGTCTCGCTCGGGTTCGGGTCGTTTTCCGCGCAGGATACTACGCCGAAAGCAACCGCGAGAACGAACACGAACGACAAAACAAGCGTAAGTGTCTTCTTGAGTTTTTTCATAAAATCTCTCTCCTTCAAAAATTTTCTTGCCAGATAAAGTCGACGCTTTCGGGCGGAAGTAACGAACTTCCCTCCCTCTTCGCCGTGCGACGCTTTCGGGCGGAAGTAACGAACTTCCCTCCCTCTTTACGTCTTAAGCAAGCGCTTTCCCCTTTGAAAAGCGCGGATATATGCAGTTCTTTGACCGGGGCGATTCCGGATCTTACAAAGTAGTCCGCAGGATCCTCCGGGCTCTTCCCGGAACCGCCCGTCAAAGAAATTGCCGAAAATTATTTTGCCGGGTCGTACCAGACGTAGATTACAAAATCCAGACTGACGTCCATCGGCAGAACGACGACGTCGCCCTTGATGTATTCGCCGCGGGCGTTTTTCACAAACCCGTTCGCGATAAGATATTCCCGAACCGACTTCAGCGCCGTGTCGATGGAGTAATTGAGATCCATCGGTACGTCGTAATAGAACTGCAGGACGGACTTTAACTCTTTTTCGCCGCTTCTTAAACGCTGACCGTTCAGCGCAAAGCCGAACGTATCGCCGATGACGTTGCCGAAGAAGGGCAGCAGTCCCGATCTGTCTTCCTTGAAACTGGCGACGGAAACGTCCGTAAGTTCGGACGCGACAAGCCCGGTTTCGTAAGAAGTACCGGTTACGGTTGCGGTTTTCGCCTTGCCGCCCGTCGTATATTTTACGAGATAGAACGCGCTGCCCGCCGTTTCCTGCCACGAGATCGTGCCGTCCTCTGCCACGTCCACGTCACTTAGCGCGGTTTTTTCCGCGCCGAAGAACTGGCTGAGATACGCGTCCGCAGACATTTCGTAATTGGTTTCGGTAGAAGAACTATCTTCCGAAACCTGCACCATGAGGTCTTTCCAACTCGTAGGAGCGGTTCTTGCGGCAAAGGACACTTCGGTTTCCCCTGCGGGGAGCGCGGAAGCGAGCGTTGCCGTATCGAAATCGGTATACTTGATGGTAATAAATCCGTAGAACGAACCGAGGTAGTAATAGAAACCCGCTTCGGTAACATAATTTTTGCCGTTTATCTTTTCCACCGTGACGTACGGGAGGAAGGGACCTTGGGACGTGGTGCCCTGCGTCGCGTAAATGCCGTACAGCGCCGCGTCGTTGCCCACACCGTTATAGAAGGTGGTCGCGACGTTTGCCATCAGCTTTTCCACCGTATAGGTGGTCTTGCCGCTTTCTTCGTCCACGTTTACCGTGCGGAAAATTTCGGGAGCGAACGCAAAACTGGGTTTCGCCGCACCGAAGTCGCCCGAAAAAGCGCGCGCCGCAGTGTAGGTTCCGTCTGCTTCGCGGTTGAACGTGTTATACAAATCGTCCGAAATTTTCTTGAATCCGTAGGCGTCGTCCGGTTTTTTGGTCTTGACTTCCTGCGAAAGGACGGTGGAAACGCCGTAAGGAACGAAATAGCAGATATCGTTCGTCACCGTTTCGTAGTAGCCCTGCGTGACGTAGGAAGAGGACAGAAGATAATAACTGTACTCGTAAAAATCGACGGTGTAACTGTTCAGCGCTTCCATATTTTCCATCGCTTCCGAAAGCGCCGCGTGTTTTTCCGCGTCGTATTCGTAAGTCGGAATGGTAGGCACTTCCACCGTGTCTTTGGTGTTGACCGCAACGAAGAGTTCTTCATAGCAGGTATAGCCGTCGATCAGTCCTTCGTCCGCCTTGCTTTTTGCGGTGATGCCCATTACTTTTCCTTCGTCGATGATCAGCGAGAAGGTGTCGGTATTAAAGTCGTAAGGGTTGGCGGAAGCGATCATACGCTTGACAAAATCGCCGCGCTTGTTGTAAACGAAACGCCAGGAGTCTTCGTCAAAAGTGAAGTCGTCCACCGAAAGGAATTTCAGGTTGTTGTAAAGACCGGAATTTTCCCAGGAAAGATCTCTGCCGTCGTCATCCGTAAGCGGAAAATATTCCGCGTCGTTTTTCAGGCTGAGTCCGACGTTGCAGGCAATACCGTTGTGATTTGCGTAATAAATTCCCTGACTGATGCCCGTGCTGGGATTCTCGTACTCGGCGTACCAGTGACCGTCGTTATCCATGGCGGTTTTAATGACCGAAACGTAGGTCTTTTGCAGTTCGGAAGTCAGACCCTTGGAGTAGACTTCCACGGTCATATACCCTTCAAAACTGAGTTTGTTTACGTTAAGGAACACGCCCAGCATTTCCGCCGTCAGCACGGGTTTCGCCACGATCCCGATCGCGCGTTCGGCATAAGCCGTTTCGTCTTCCTTGCTCGTCGCGCGGACGACTACGGTCTTATCCCCCGTCACTTCTTCCGCCGTTATTTCGCCGTCTTCGTCCACGGTCGCAAATTCGGCGCCCTGCATGATTTCCCAGTAGACTTCCTTATTTTCCGCGCCCGTTACGACGGCGGTAAGCGTGGCGCGTTTGCCGCTTTTCAGTTCCGAAACGCCCTTGATTGCGACCGAAACGGTGCTTGCCGGCGGCGTAGGCATGACTTTCGGAATAAAGGTCTTTCGTTCGGAAGCGGCGGAGGTTTCGTACCCTGCCGCTTTGGCTTTGACGGTGACGTTGAAACTCTTCGTCACGTCGGGCGCCTGATAGCCCGTGGTCGTGGTTTCGTATTCGTCGGAATTGATGGCGACGATATACGAAGTCGCGTTTTCGACCGCGTTCCAGCCGACGTAGCCGGAATCGCTGACCGTCACGCCGGTGGGCGCGGCAAGTTGCGCGGCTTTGGACGGCGTGGGCGAGGGAGTCGGAGTATTGCCCCCGCACGCAGTCAGCGCGAGGCAAAGGGCAAGCAGAAAACTGACTAAGATTTTTTTCATAACTTCCTTCTCCTTAGTACGTAAACGTCATCGTCATTGCGACCGTTTTATTCCCGGCGGTTTTCATTTCGCAGGAAATTCCGGTCACTTTGTCGCCGTCGAAAGTCACCGTCACGGTCACGTCTTCCGCAACCGTCAGCGAGGAAACGTCAAACGCTTCCGCAGCCGCGTCTTTCTTTACCACGCAGGTAAAGCCGGTTTCGGTCAGTTCGTGAGAGGCGACGTTTTCCGCCGTCAGACGGAGGGGCGCCTTTCTGTCCGAAAGGGCAGCCGTCGCCGTCGTGGTATCGTCTTTCAGTTCCATCGTGGAGGAATCCAGCGTGGATTCGGTCACGGTGACCAGTACTTCGGTTTCGTCCGCGGTGGTTTCGGTCACGCGCTTCCACACGACGACGGCGCCGTCCGTCATCGTCGTTTCGACTTTGGTCTGCTTTGCCGTGACGGAAGAAGATTCCATCGCCGAAACGTACTTTTCGTAAGTCATCTTGCCGCTTCCGCCGCAGGCGGTCAGCGTCAGAAACAGCGTGGCGACGAGCGCGGCGAGAAACAGAACGGATTTTACGGATTTTTTCATTTCTTCCACACTCCTTTAATCCGCCAGTCCGGAAATCGTACCGATTCCGGCAAACGGATTGCTTTCTTTCGCGATCGCGTCGGTATAAGCCTTGAACGCGTCCACGAAAGCGTTGTAGTTGGTCATGTCGAGCAGCGCTTTATCCTGCACGCCCAACAGTTTGATATCTTCGGAAAGGGTCTTCAGCGCTTCGTAATCCGCAATGGAGAAGACCGAGGGCAGCGCGTCGATCCGCTTCTGGATCTGCTGCGCTTTATAACTTGCGGTGCGGATCTTGAGCGCTTTGATGGTTTCTCTCGCTTCGTTTACGGCGCCGATCATGACGTACCATTCTTCCTTGCTGTAACCGTAATCCAGACCGCTCTGCGTCAGCGCGTTGAGCGCGGTCGCCGCTTCGGTGACGATGGTTTCGTTTGCGAGCGTGACGGTATCGAGTTTGACGACCTGCTTCGCGTAATAGATAAAGTCGCGCAGGCGCTGTTCCATCGCAACGTAATCGCTGCGGTCGCTACCCTCCACGCTGCCGAAGTATACCTGATACGGCAGTGCGTCGTAACCGGTGATCTTTTCGTTTGCGGGAAGCACCATGCGAATGGGTTCCTTTTTGCCGAGAACGTCCACAAAGTTGCAGTAGCAAAGTTCCATACCGAACAGATCGAAAATGTTGTGGATCACGTCGTAGCCGGGATCGGTTTCGTCAAGCGAAATCTTGCTGTTGTACTGATCTTCCAGCGCGGGCGCCTTGACCGACTTGAACTCAACGGTTTTGAGTGCGGCGCAGTTATAGAACGCATAGTTGCCGATGACTTCCAGACTGTCGGGCAGGACGACGTAGGTGATCGAGGGGTTTTCGTTCGCAGCGTAGGTTTCGATACGGACGGTACCTTCCTCCACTTCGAGGACGGAAACCTTTTTCGCGTAAGGAACGCCGGACAGTTGATATTCGCCGGAAGGCATTTTGGTGTACAGAACGCCGTCCGCCAGTTTGACGTAATCGTTAATTTCCGCGTCGGTTTCGTCGCCGAACTTAAACGCTTCGAGCGAGGTGCAGCCGTAGAACGGAATCAATCCGATCTCTTCGATCTTTTCGCCGAACGTAAAGACTTTCAGGTTGGGATTGAGTTGGAAGGAAGCCTCTCCCACCACTCTTAAAAGGGGCGCGTTGAAAACCGAGAAACGGTCGCTCTGGAAGGCGTAAGCGCCTACCGTTTCGAGGACGGGCGCCGAGATCGTGCCGGACAGTCCGCCGGAAGCGAACGCCGCTTCGCCGATGGACTTAACCGCGGACAGGTCGTCCTGAGAAAGTGAAATCAGGCTCTGCGTCAGGGCAAAGGCGTATTCCGCAATCTCTTCCGTTCCCTTCAGATTGGTCACTTTACGGAGCGAGGTGCAGTTGTAGAACGCATACGAACCGACGTACGCATTCCCCGCGGGCAGGTTCACTTCGGTAAGAGCGGTGCAGTACATAAACAACGAATCGCCGTAGCGGAAGTCGCGGTCGGCACCGTCGGCGTCGACGACTTTTTTGCCGAACGCATAGGGGTTTTCGGGGTCTGCGAGTTTGTTCGGAATGGTGACGGTTTTCAGCGAACTGTTGCCGATAAACGCGCCCACGCCGATCTTTTCCAGACTATCCGGCAGATAAATGGAACTGAAGCAGGGCGCGCCGCCGTATTCGGTATTGCGGCTGAATGCCCCCTCTCCGATCTCTTTCAATCCGTCGGTGGTGGTAACCTGACTCAGCGATTTGCAATCCGCAAACGCGTAGTCCCCGATGACCGTGACGCCGGAAAGATCGGCTTTTCTCAGTCTGGTGCAGGAGAAGAAGGTTTCTCTTTCAATGACGCCGTCGGTCTTGGAAAGGTCGATTTCGGTCAGTGCGGCGTCGTTTGCAAAACTCATCGCGCCGAAATGCACGCCGCCTTCCGCCGGCATATTGACCGTTTTCAAAGCGATACAACTGCGGAACGCGCTCAGTCCGAACTGCGCGTTTTTACCGATGGTAACCGTCTTCAGTTTGGAACTCATAAACGCGCCGTTTCCGTAAACCGCGTCGTCCGCAACGGTGACTGCGGTAAGTCCGGTGGCGGCAAACGCGAGTTCGCCCACGGTTTTGACGTGTTCCAGTCCGGAAATTTCAGTCAGTTTCGCGTCGCTGTTGAACGCGCTGTCGCCGATCGTCAGCGTACCCGCCGTTGCGGGAAGCACCACTTCGCTTAAGTTTTCGCAGGAAGCAAACGCATATGCGCCGATCCTGACGTCGGGATTTTCGATGACTAATTTTTTGAAGTTTGCCCCGGAGAAGGCGCTTGCCCCCACCGCTTCGTACTTCGCGGGGAGCGTGTAGGTGTCGCCATAGTTCTTGCCGGGCGCGGCGAGGACGACCGTCTTGCCGTCTTTCGACAGAAGCAGATCGCCTTCCGCCTTGTAATAGGGGTTGGCGTCGGGAACGTCAAACGCGTTCACCGCCGTGTTGTAGAAGATCGCGCCCGTGACGTCCGAAAATTTGGTTCTTTCTCCGAACTTCAGCGTGGTCAGCGCGCTGCAGTCGCGGAAAGCGTTGAGCGCGATTTCGGTTTCGCAATCGGGAAGTTGCAGCGAAGTCATCGCGTCGGAATCGTAAAACGCCAGTTCGCCGATGGACTCGACTTTGCCTTCAAACACGACCGAGGTCAGTTTGTGGCATTCGCTGAACGCGCCTTTCAGCACGTTGACGACGTTGCCGTGTACGGTGATCGAAGTAAGATCCGGACACTGCGCGAAGAGGTATTCGGGAAGATCCGCAGATTCGGTATACAGATCGACCGAGGTAAGACCGCTCCGCACGAACAGCGCGTACGAAAGTTTGGTGTGTTCGGCAAGCGCTGCCTGCTGCAGCGAAGTGCAACCGCGGAAGGCCTCCTTCCCGGTATTGCGCAGCGCTGTGAGATCAGCATAAGAAAGCGAGGTGCAGCCGTCGAAAGTGCGTTCGCCGATGGCGTAAACGCCCGAAAGATCGACGTTGTCCAGCTTGACGCAGCCGGCAAACGCGTTTTTGCCCAGTACTTCCGCCTTGGTTCCGGTCAGGGAAGCGGGCGTTTCGCCGTTAAAGACAAAGTTGCCGTTTTCGTAAACGTAGCGATCCTTATACGTCGTGGACGCGGGATCGGTTTTTAAGGTGTCGTTCAGCACGACGCGTTCCAGTTTCTGGCAGTTGTAGAAGGCGAATTCGCGGATAAATTGCACGTCCTCGGGGATTGCGACTTCTCTTAAGCCGGTGCAGTTGTAGAACGCGTATTTCTGAATTTCGGTCACGCCGTCGGGAATGACGACCGAAGTTACCGAAGTGTTGGTAGCGGGAATCTTGTTGGCGTCGTAATCGTCTTCCGGCAGTTCGATCGAGTTGTCGGTGCTGTACAGACAGAACGCGTACGAGCCGATGTACAGAATGCCTTCGTCGTCCGGAATGACGACGTTGCCGCCCAGTCCTTTATAAGCGACCAGTATACGGTTTTCGATGACGAACGGACTCTTGACCGTGACGCGGATACGCGGCATGATGTTGGAGCCTTCGATATTCAGCGAAATGGTGGTGTTCCCTTCCTTAAGACCGGTAATGGTGCCGTCTTCGTCCACGGTCGCAACCGCGGGGTTGGTGGAAGAGTAAGTCACGTTATATTTGTCGGTCACGTACCACGGGTCGATGGCATAAGCCAGTCTGATCTTTTCGCCGGGATAGAAACTGACCGATTTGGCGGTAGAAGAACCGCTCAGGCTGCTGACGAAAATTCTCGATCCCGTTCCGCCGATCTCGCTGGTCTGCGCCGCGCGGGAATAAGCGAATACGGTGTCGAAATAGGTAAAGTCTGCGTCCTGAATCTTGGCGTTCGCAATTTCGGAAGCGTCGGGCAGAACGCGCTCTTCCTCCTCCCCTTCCTTTTTATTGACGTTGACGATCAGAACCGCCTGCCGCGATTCCACCTGTTCTTTTACGGAAACGGTAGCGCAGCCTTCCTTTTTCGCAACGATCTGCCCGCGGTTGACGGTCAGCACGTTTTCGTTGGAAGAAGTCCAGACGAGATGCTTCAAGTAATCTTTATCGGGGTCGATGTTTTCGTCGGTGGAAGAAAGGTATTGGGTCAGATCGACCACGTCGCCTTCGTTCACGTTGAGAATGATGAGGTCGCTGCCGTCCGTTTCGCCGTTTTTGGTGAATTTGAGTTCGCCGTCGGTGCCCGGAAGTTGCAGGACGTAAATGTTGGTATTCAGCGCGTAATCGTCGATCGCGAGCGACAAGCCGTTGGCAACCAGTTCGTCGTAATAAGCGCTTTCGAGATAATCGGTGATTTCAAACCGGACGGCAGTGTCCTTGCCCCGTTCGCTGTAGATGGGAATGGGGTTTTCGGTCAGCGTCGTATACGATTTGGAAGACGTAAAGACGATGGGCGAAATAGACTGCGCGTAGTGGTTGTCGTACACGGTCACGGTCAGGTAGTAGTGATACTTTTTATCCGTCGTTTCGTACTTCTTTTCGTACTGCACGTCCTTGATGACGGGCGCTTCGTTATCCATATAGAAGTCTACGGAGAATTCGTTGCGCATATTGGTGGTTGCGCCGCCGTCCTCGCCGTAGTCCAGTCTGCCGGACATTTTCAGTTCGTACTGGTGGTTGTTGACCAGTCCCATCGAAAGGGACTTGGCGTTCAGACTCTGATAATACGGAACGGGCGAACCGCCGGAGGAATGCGCCTTCATCGCGTTGTAATCGGTTTTGTCGAACACGACTTCGCCCGTCATTTTATCGGTGATGGTGAAGTACATCTCCTTCGCGTTGCGCAGAAGTCCCGCCGCAACCGCGGAAATGCCGTCCACGGAGCCTAAGAAGTTGGAAACCGCGGCGTGATCGCGCGAGGCGGCGATGACGTCGTACTTATCCTCGTCCACGCTGTAAAGGTAGGTGCCGAGGGGCAGCATATAGTTGTAGTAATAGGAGCCGTACGGCGTAGTCGCGTAATAATCGGCTTTGACTCTGTCTTCGTCGTTCAGCGCGGCGTTCTTTTCGTCGGCGTCCACTTCGTAGTAGTCTTTATCCAACAGGGGCGCTTCCGTCCAGTCGCCGTAGAAGGCGAGGAAAGGCGCGTTGAGCTGTACGGTTTCGCCCTCGGTCACGGGGGTGAGTTTTACGAAACCTTCCACGTACATACCGTAAATGAAACGGCTGTCGATATACGCTTTGTCTTCGTCGGTCAGAGTATAAGTCACTTTCAGCGTAACTTTTCCGCCCGCGGCAACGCTGACGGTGTCGCCGGAGTAGGTACCGTCACCCGAAACGTATTCCAGACGCGCGCCGCCGCCGAGAATATACGGCGTTTCCGCAACGAAGGTTTCGTCCGAAGAAGAAACGCTTTCGGTCATACCGATAAAGTCGAACTTGTACGACAGGGACTTATCGGAGAAGTTGACCAGATTGAACTGCATCGTATAAACGCCGTCGCGATCGGGGTCGTCCCCCAGTTCCAGTTTGACGCGGTCGCTGCCGTCCACGGAAAGGTAAGCGTTGGTGGAAACGACGTTGCGGATGCTGGCAAGTCCCGCGCCCTGTTTTCTGGGAGAATAGGGGTTGCCTTCCTCGTTCAGGATCATGGTGGCGGTGGACATCAACAGCTGATTTGCCAGCGAATTGATCTGCGACCAGGAATAGGTCGGGAATCTTTCTTTCAGGTACGAACGGATCAGCACCATAATGCCGCACAGGTTGGGCGTCGCCATACTGGTACCGCTGAGTTCGTCGTATTTGCCGTTGGGAACGGAAGACAGAATGTTTCCGCCGTGCGCGGTGATTTCGGGCTTTAACTTCAGGTCGGGCGTGGGACCCCAACTGGAGAAGTCGGACATAAACGGACCGGCTTTATAACTGTCGAAGTTAAACACCATGGTACCCGTCTTGTGTTTGGCAAGTTCGGTACCGTCCGATTTACTGATGGAAACGGTGGGAATGTGATCGGTTTTTCCCATCGACATTAAAATGTCGCCGTCGATGTTGTTGTAAATGATACAGGCGATCGCGCCGGCGTTTTTCGCCTGCAGCGCCTTATCTTCAAAGGTATTGTCGCCGCGTTTGACCAAAGCGATCTTACCCTTGACGTTTCCGGCGCTCGTGAAGTTTGCCTTCGTACCGACGCCGGGAATGGTGACGTATTCCAGCGTGACGTCGCCCTTCAACTGTTCTTCGGTATAACCGTTCTTTTTCAGGAGCGCGTACAGTTCTTCGTACAGGTTGTTTTCTTTTCCGGCAACCGAGTTGGATTCCTTAAAGAAGAACACCTGCGAACCGTTCGCAACGATATAACGGCTCTTGACGCCGCTGATGGAAGCGACGGACAGAGCGGATTCGTAAGTGGAAGGGGCGCCGACCGTACCCGAATCGGGATTGGTGACTTTGTTGGTGTTACCCTGCGCGCCGCCGAAGCCTGCGCTGTAATCGTTGCTCGCCGCGGTGATCAGACCGATACCCGCTTTGCCGATGCTGTCGTACACTTCGTTGATATGTACTTCGTCTACTTCTCTCGTGAACCCGCAGGAGGAACCGAGGGACATGTTGATGGTATCGACGTTTAAAAGAACCGCGTCTTCGAGAGCCGCCAGAATGTCTTCGCTTCTGCCACCCGTTTCGAGGTCGGGGAACACCTTCATCAGTACGAGTTGGGTGTCGACGGCGATACCGGTGATGACGTCGTCGTTCCCCGCGATGATGCCCGCGACGTGCGTGCCGTGTTCGGAATCGTACGGATAAACGTCGTAATCCTTATCGGCGTAGTCGTAAGCATAAGGAATTTTTTTGTTGACGTACACCTGATAAACTTCCAGTCCCGGCGTGTTTTTCAGGGCGTTGCTCGTGCCGGCAGAAAGAAAAGCCTGAATTTCTTCTTCGTGCAGAAGCAGTTCGTCGTCCGAGCAGTCGGGCATCTTCTGAAACACGCTGTGCGAGCAGTCGAAACCGGAGTCGAGAACGGCGACGACCGTACCTTTTCCGGTGATCTGGTGTCCGTTTTTATCGACGGCGCTGCTGCTGTCGTAAATACCGGTGTTGCGGATTTCGACGGCGTTATTGATGGTGGAAGCGTCTCCTTTCACCGCTTTCGGCTGGTTGAACGTATCCGAAAGCATGGCGTAAGAAACGCCGCCCGTGGATTCGATTTTATCGAGATTGCCGTATTCGGTTTCGATCGCGACGGCGTTCAGCACCGTGGTATAGGTGTTTTTGATCTCGAAATTCATGCCCAGAGAGGACAACCGGGAGATCATATCCGCCTGTTCGCGTTCGAGTTCTTCGGAAAGTCTGGCGCCCTCTTCGCTTTTCGCGAACGCGGCGACGCTTTGATAGGTGTCCGAATACTTTTCGTTGTACATTTCGATCAAAGACTGCCCTTCAAACGAAACGATAACGGTGACTTTATCGCTGTTTTTATAGCCTTCGTTTTTCAGCAGGTATTCCGCCTTGATGCGGGAAAGTTTCTGTTCCTGCGTGAAGGAATTCTGGCTTTTGACAACGCGGAGTTGTTTGCTCGATCCGAAAGAGGAACTTCCTCCCGATTCGCTGTCATAACCGACGTTTGCGGAGCCGGACGGTTTGAAACCGTCGTTCTTCGCGCAGGAAACTACGGCAAACGACATGCAGAATACCAACGCGATCGCGAGGATCACGGATATTCTATTCTTCGTCTTTTTGTTCATATTCTGTTCATTCTCCTATTTTAACCAAAAGTATAAAAGAAGCGCAACCGCGGCAAAGCACCCGAGGATCATCAGAACCCGCGGAAAAAACACCGCGAAACCTGCGCGGATGGCGGCAAACCGTTCTTTTCTCGTCAAAGAAACTCTTTCTTTGTCCGATTTCTTTTCTTCGCCGCTCATGCGCTTCATTTCTGCGGGGCTTCCTACGCCGTCCATGGAATAGATCGTGCGCCCGTCGTCCGTATACTTCTTCACGGATATCTCCTTAAAAACTCTCGCTTTCCCGCCCGCGTTTTTGGGTTTTGGAATCGATTTTTCCGATCGCGAAAATCAACGCTTCCCGGTTTACGGAATCAATTTTATTCTGTCGTCGGATTCCGTTTTATCCGTCCGGAAAACGGCGGAAATCCGTCCGGCAAATTTCGGGACGGATCTTCTCGCTGCGCCGGAAGAAAAACGAAGGTTTTTTACTCTTCTTTCTTCCCTTCCGCGGCGTTTGCGGCAGGGTCGGTCGCTTCTTTCTTTTCTTCTTCGGAGGGTGCCGCGGAGGATTTACCCGCGCGGACTTTGTTTTTCAGCTTCTTTGCAAGACGCTCTTCTTCCGCACGCTTTTCGGCGGCAAGCATCTCTTCGTACTGACGGTCGTAATCTTCCAGATGCGCCATCACCTCTTCGTTATACAGGTGGCAGGCGACGCGGTGACCGGGGCGAACCTCGATCGCTTCCGGAACCATAAACCGGCAGACGTTTTTGCATTCCGAACAACGGGTATGGAACTTGCACCCCTTGGGCGGATTGGCAGGCGAAGGAATATCCCCCGCCAGAATAATGCGTTCGGACTTGACGTCCGGATCGGGCACGGGAACGGCGGAGAACAGCGCCTTGGTGTACGGGTGCAGCGGATGATCGAACAGTTCGTCCGTGTCCCCCGTTTCCATCATGTTGCCGAGATACATGACCAGAATGTCGTCGGTAATGTATTTGACGACCGAAAGGTCGTGCGAAATGAACAGATAGGTCAGCCCCATCGTGTTCTGCAACTCTTTCAAAAGGTTGATGATCTGCGCCTGAATGGACACGTCCAGCGCGGAAACCGGCTCGTCGCAGATGACCAGTTTGGGTTTCACCGCCAGCGCGCGGGCGATACAGATTCTCTGCCGCTGTCCGCCGGAAAATTCGTGCGGGTACCGGTCGTAATACGACATCTGTAAGCCGCACTTTTTCATAATGTCGTGGACGTATTCGCGTACCTGTTCTTTGGGTACGATTTTATGCACCTTTACCGCTTCGGCAATGATGTTGCCGACGGTCATACGGGGAGGCAGACTGGAGTACGGATCCTGAAAAATCAGTTGCATGTCCGTGCGGTATTTCCGCATAGCGTTCTTTTTGATATGGGTGATATCCTCGCCCTCGAACCAGATTTTTCCGCCGTCGCTTTCGTACAGCTTCAGAACCGTTCTGCCCAGCGTGGTCTTGCCGCAGCCCGATTCCCCTACGACGCCCAGCGTTTTGCCGCGTTTGATGGTAAACGAAACGTCGTCCACCGCTTTCAAAGAGCGCAGCGTTTTGCCGAAAATGCTGGTTTCGATGGGGAAATATTTCTTTAAATGCTCGACTTTTAAAATCTCGTCTTCCTTCGGCGCGTCCGGGTCTTTTTCCGGGGCTGCGGGAGCGACGATTTCCACCGTTTCCGTAGTTTCGGCGACCGTAGTTTTAACGCCGTTTGCGGCGACAGTGACGCTTTCGGTCTTTTCCATAAGTTTTTCGCTCGTCCCCGAAACCACTTCTTCGGTCACGGTTTCGGTAAGGACCGTCCGCCTTTCTTCTGCGGATTTTCCTGCGGGGGCAGTCTTTACGGAATTGCCGTTTTGCGGATTTTTCGTAGAAGCGTTGCCCTGTTTCCCGCTCGCTGGAGGATTATTTTTTACGGAAGAAGGATTCTTCGCCGCGCCGTTCTGGCTATTTTTAGCGCCGTTTTGACCGTTTTTCGCGCCCTGCGATTTGTTGGCGTTTTGCGGACGATTCGCGCCCGGCTTATTCGCATTCTGCTGCGCGTTTGCGGCGGGATTGCCGTTTGCGCCGTTCTTCTTCTCTTCCAAAGAAAGATTGTGGTTTCGCTTATTCACGTTCCGTTTCCTCCTTCGGCTGATAGAGATAGCAGGACACGGAATGCGTGTCGCTTACTTTGATTTCGGGCGGGTAAACTCCTTCGCACTTTGCGGTGCATCTGGAGCAGCGGTTTTTGAAGTAACACCGGTCGGGCAGGTTGATAGGACTGGGTACCTGTCCGGGAATACTGTAAAGCGGCTCGGTAGAAGACGACGTGATGAGCGGCTTACTCTTTTGCAGCCCTACGGTATACGGGTGCAGCGGATTGTGGAAAATCTCGCTTGCCGTGCCTTTTTCGATGACTTTGCCCGCGTACATAACCACCACTTCGTCCGCCATTTCGGCGATAACGCCGAGGTCGTGCGTGATCAGCATGATGGAGCAACCCTCTTCTTTCTGCAGTTTTTTCATCAGTTCGAGGATCTGCGCCTGAATGGTAACGTCCAGCGCGGTGGTCGGTTCGTCCGCAATGATCAGTTTGGGGTTCGCTACCAGCGACATTGCAATCATGACTCTTTGCCGCATACCGCCGGAAAGTTCATGCGGGTAGCTTTCGTATACGTGATCGGGCATCGCGATGCCGACCTTTTTCAGCATATCGATACTGGTCTGTTTCGCCTCTTCCTTCGTGACCGAAGGATTATGCGTAAAACTGACTTCGTCCAACTGATTGCCGATGGTGAACACGGGGTTCAGACTGGTCATCGGTTCCTGAAAGATCATCGTGATGTCTTTGCCGCGGACTTTGTACATTTCTTCCGTGGGCATCTTCGCGATGTTGTAGGCAAGCTTTTCGCCCTTTTCGTTATAGCCGAGCGAATCCGCATTGTAGCGGATTTCTCCGCCGACGACCTGCCCCTGCGGCGCCTGCACCAGTTGCATGATGGAAAGCGACGTTACGCTTTTGCCGCAGCCCGATTCCCCTACGACGCCGACGATCTTCTTTTTCGGAATGTTGAACGATACGCCGTTGACCGACGTCACCGTGCCGGTGTCGGTAAAGAAAACCGTCTTTAAATCTTCGATCTCGATGATGTTTTCGGGGTCGCGCATGACCGAAGTATATTCTTCGGGGGAACGCTTACGCTTTTTCTCTTTCTCGTAAAAGCGCATCTGCCGATTGTTGTATTTTAAAATACGGCGGCTTTCTTTAATCGAGATATAATTGTTGTTTTTCTCTTTTTTCATCGGTATATCCGCCTTATTTCTTGGCTTTGGGATCCATCGCGTCGCGCAATCCGTCGCCTACGAAGTTAAATCCGAGCACCGCGATAACGATCATGATACCGGCGGGAACCCAGGTATTGATATGGTATTTGAACGCCACCGGATCGTTGACGAGCGCGATCATCGTACCCCAGGCGGCTTTTCCCATCGGGACGCCCAGACCGAGGTAACTCAGCGTGGATTCGTAAAGAATAACGCTGCCGAGCCCGAGCGTCATCGAAACGATGAGCTGCGGCATAACGTTCGGAATCAAGTGCAGGAAAATACGACGCCTTGTGGGAAGCCCCATTACCTCGGTTGCGGTAATGAACTCCTGTTCTCTCAAGCCGAGAATCTGACCGCGCACCAGCCGGGCGGTACCGCTCCAGCTGAAGATCGTGATCATGATCATCAGGACGTAAATCTGCTGGCTGTCGTTTAAGACGCCCTTGTCTTTCCACCCGTCGATCAGCGCGGAAGCGATCAGAAGAATGGGCAGCGTCGGAATACAGTTGAAAATATCGACGATACGCATGATGACCTGATCGACCCAGCCGCCGTAATAACCGGCAAGGCCGCCCAGGATAACGCCGATCAACGTTTCTAAAATGACGACGATAAAGCCGATGGTAAGCGAAATTCTGCCGCCGTACATCAGGCGGGTAAAGACGTCGAATCCGACGTCGTCCGTCCCCAGAAGATGCTTTCCGCTGGGCGAAAGATATTTGTTGTCGGTCGTGAGAATTTCCACGACTTCGGTATAAGTAACGTCGTTGCCGTCCGCGTCCTTGAAAGTCAGGTTGGGCGTTTCTTCCACCTTGACGAATTCGGTACGATCGACGACGAATTTATTGCCGTATGCATTTTTGTCGTACCAGCGGGAGTACAGCACCGGTCCTAAAAAGGAGAACAGGAACAACCCCACGACCATGACAAGTCCGAAAATGGACAGTTTGGAACGGAAGAACCGGCGGAGAACCATGCTGAAAGGACTCATTTCCTTATAGGTTTCTTCGTTTTCGGCTTCCGCACGGATCTCCTGCTGCGCTTCGTCCGAAAGGGATCCGGATTCTCCCGCGGGGATTTCCGCAACGCCGGAGATGATCTCGTTTTCTTCCGCCTTCACCGCTTCTTCTGCGGCGACGGTTTTTTTGCTCTCTTCCGCCTCCGGAGAAACAAAAGAGGTATCTTTTTCCGTAGTATTCATCTGAAACAGCCTCCCTTATTTCCCGAGTTTGACCCGCGGGTCTACAATAGAGTACATAATATCCGAAAGCAGCGTGCCGATGACCGTCAGAACGGCAAGGAACATATTGTAGCCCATGACGAACGGCAGGTCGCCGCCTTTCAGCGCTTTGTACGCAAGACGACCGATACCGTCGATGGCAAACACTTCCTCGGTGATCATCATACCGCCGAACAGCGACGGCAGAATGCCGGCAAGCAGCGTTGCGAGCGGAATGAGCGTGTTGCGGAACGCGTGTTTATAAATGACCGTTTTTTCGGAAAGTCCTTTCGCGCGCGCGGTACGAATATAGTCGGAGTTTAAAACTTCCAGCGTGTTGGTACGCGTATAACGCATCAGACCGCCGAGCGACAGCACGACGCTGACGAAGATGGGCAGCACGAGGTGCTTTGCCATATTCCCCAGTTTTTTCATCGCGCCCGCAAAGGTCGCGGGGTATGTACCGGGATCGAGCAAGCCCGAACTGGGCAGCCAGCCGCCGGTATCGACGCTTAAGACTTTGATCATGATCGCGGCGAAGAAGTAGGTCGGCAGCGAAAGACCGATCATCGTGAAAATGGTGACCAGATAATCGCGCACGGTATACTGATGCGTCGCGGAAGAAATGCCGAGCGGAATGGCGATGGCAAACTGCAGAATGGTCGCAACCACGGCGATCGCGAACGAAATCCACATGTTTTCGCTGATGACCTGCGCAACCGGTTTTTCGTTGGAGAAGGACGTCCCGAGGTCGCCTTTGCAAAGATTTCCCAGCCAGCTGAAATAGCCGCGTAAAATCGTGCCCAGCCGTTCAAAGAATTTATATTCTCTGTACCCCAGCGAAGTTTCGATATCGGCAGCCTTTTCCGGGTGGAAAACGATGGTTTCGGTCTCCGAATGGACGGAGAAGGTGCCGCGCATCGTGATGACGTCGACTTTATAGGTTTCCCCCGTTTCTTCGTTGGTGTTGAATTCCGGACGAACCAGACGGAAAGTCAGAGATTCGTCCTGTGCCTTCTCGAGAACCAGAGAATCGTTGCCGCTGGTATAAGTACCTACGGCAAATTCGGCATAAACGTTGTCCGCTTCGGTATCGACTTCCTGACGGGCGTTGGTTCTGCCGCGATAAAAAGTCGTCCCGTCCAGCGTGATCGAAAGTTCGGCTTTCGGGTTGTACAAGCCGTACAGTTTTTTGAAGTTGTCCACGTCTTCCTGCTTCATCGTGCCGCTTTTCAGCTGTTCGGAATACTTGGTATCCACGTAGTCGTTCGGCATCATACGAACCAGCGTATAAACGATGACCGACACGCCGAGCAGAATGATGATAGAAATACCCAATCTTTTTACAATATATTTCAGCATAGTATTCTCATACCCGCCCGGTCGTTATCGTCCGGGCGGGCGTTTGGTTTTTTATCAGCTGACGCGCAGCGAAACTTTGTTGAGTTCGCTCATCAGTCCTTTGTAGGGAGAAAGTTCGCTATCCGGCGTAAGCGTGGATTCGTCGATCTTGTCCGCGTTGTAAGCAAACAGGTCGTCACGCTGATAAGTCGGAAGTTCGACCGCCAGTTGCATTACGAGGTCGAGCGCTTCGGAATACAGACCGGTACGAACCGCCTGATCGTTGGTTTCGCGCGCTTTTTCGATCTTTTCGGAAAGCAGTTCGACGATTTCGACTTCTCTGTCGTACTTGCCGCCGACGTTGGCTTTGATCTGTTTATAACCCCAGTTAAGGACGCTGGTCGCGGTAGAATCTTTATGATAGACCTGATACATATCCGGGTCGATGGTGGAACCCCAGGCAGCCGCCCATACGGTCAGTTCTCCGGAGGCGAGCTTTTTCAGCGCGTTGGAGTCGTTGGTAACGTTGACGTTGAAACCGATCTTATTAAGAATTTCGCTGGAATGCAGCATTGCGCGGTACGCCGGGTGATCTCTTTCCTCGCCCGCGATGGTGAAGGTGTACTTCAGCACGTTTTTGCCGTTCTGGTACAAGCCGTTCGCGTTGAGGGTGTAGCCGTCGTCTTCGATCAGCCATTTTAAGAATTCCTGCTGTTCCGCTTCGGTCATCGTATAGCCGGTCTTAAAGCCCTTGCTCTGTACGAATTCTCTGTATGCGGGGTTGACGACGTTGAGGTTGGAAGGAATGGGGTCGCCGACGTACGGATAGTAGGGCTGGCAGCCTTCGGGATACGCCCAGCTTGCTCTGGACATCGAGCGGTAGATGGGCTGCGCGGTGGTACCGTAGTACTGAACGCATTCCATTGTGTTGATGCTGTGCATGATCGCCTGACGGACGCGGAGACTGGGAACTTTACCGGCGTTGATACCGATATAACCGTAACCGGAAGTACGTACCGATTTGTTGTTGATGCCTTCGCTCTTTTTGCCGTTCAGTTCGCGTACCGTTTCGGGTTTCGCGTTGGGTTCGGCAAAGTCGATTTCGCCGGTATACAAAGCGTTCAGCGTCTGCGTGGTGCTGACCACTTTGTACTGCAGGTGTTTGATGAGGGGTTCCCCGGTGATGTAGTAGGGGTTCGACTCGAAATACACCATACCTTTTTCGTAGAAGTCGCCCGCGGAAACGTTGGTGATCCCGCCCGAAGACTTACTTGCAACGTACGGACCTGCGCCCACGGGGACGCCGATCTTAGCGGGGTTCTTTACGACGTTGGTCATAAAGGACTGCGAGCCGTATTCCACGCCGAAGTTGTCCACGTAGTCGAACGCTTTGATGTGTTCCGCGTCGGAATAATAATACATAGGCGCGACCGCGAACGCGAAGTTCCAGATGGCTTTGGGGTCAACGCCGTTGATAGTAATACGCAGCACTTCGTTGCCGCCGGTCACTTCGTTTTTGTTTTCGTCCGCATAGGTCGGGACGGCGTACGTCGTACCGTTGACGGTGACGGGTTCGGTGCGGTTGGCAAATTCGATACCCGAAATGCTCTTGATCGCGTGGCCGTTTACTTTGAAGTATTCTTCCATCGCGAGGTTGACCAGATGATCGTTCAGGTCGGTTGCCGTTCTCCAGAACTGCAGCACCTGCGAGATATCTCTCGGAAGCGTGTCGTTATACACGTATTCGATCGCCTGTTCTTTAGTATAGGATTTTAAGGAATCTTCGTCGCCCACGCTCGTGATGGAGTTTTCCATCTTGGCTTCTTTGCGGTTCCAGGTGATATAGCCTTCGTTGTAGAAGAAGACTTCCACGTCGGTCGTAAAGGGCTTGTATTCCTTGCCCTTTTCGTCCGCAAAGGTCATCGAATCGTAGGAGTTCAGCGCGTTGCTGTAATCGCTTTCCAGTTCTTCGCGGAAAAGCGAAAGCGTCTTGTCGTAATCTTCGAGAAGATGCGCGTTGACGCCTTCGGTGCCGTAATCCGCCAGCGCGGCGCGGAGTTTAGCGGTATCGTCGATGGTCTGATCCTTATCTGCGGAAAGGATATCGTCGCACGCGTCCAGAAGGGCGAGAATGCGGCTTTCCGCTTCGTTTTCAAATCTCTTTTTGAAGTTGTCCTGTTCGGTTTCGTCGTACGCCTGCGTGCGGTACGCTTTCAGACCGACGATATCCGTCGAATACATGGTAGCGGAACCGGTATATGCGGGATCGAGATAAACGTACAGGTTAAACAGAACGTCTTTTATCGTAAGAAACGACCCGTCGGAAAAACGAACGTTGTTTCTCAGGACAAACGTATAGGTCGTGGTCTGATCGACGTTGGCGGTGCCCTGCGTCTTGATTTCCAGATCTTCGACGACGACGGGCTCCTGTTCTCCCTTGCCGTATTCGGACTTGACGTAAGTCCAATGCGTGCCTTCGTTGCCGAGCATCGAAATCTGCGTCATACCCACGATGTTGCTGTCGGTTCCGGAAGTGGAAAAGAAGGGGTTGAACACCTTGTCCAGTTCCTGCGTCGAAAGGACCAGAGGATCGGTCGCATTGTCGTATTTCTTTCCTTCGGGATCCTTTCCGCCCCCGCAGGAAGCAAGCATCGCGGTGCTGATCAGCATGGTCAGCGTCACGAGCACCGACAAAAGTTTCTTGCCCATGTTCTTAGACTGTTTCATTTCATATCTCCTTGTATGGATTCAAACGAAAGGATCGGGCTTGTCCGGTTTCTCTCACGGTTGCCGGGCAAAGCCCCGATTCGTCAGTTACCGTTTTGTATTTTTTGCGTTACGGAACAATCCGTAATCGTCGTTTTTTCGTCCGCAAGGTAGCAGACGTCGTCTTTTACCACGATCAGGTTCTGCGCCTTTTTGTCGGGATCTTTATCCCACGGGGTTTTTTCCGCGCCGGTATCGTAGAAGAAGTCGGTCACGGTCACGTTCGTAAACGTGCTGCCGTTTGCGTACACCGCAAGAGGCGCGACGTAAATCTTCTGCGTGCGGTTATATTGCGCCGACAGCGAAACGGTCAGCCCTTCGATCTTCAGGTCTTTCACCGTAGCGTTTTCCATGTTGCCGAACAGGCTGACGAAAAGCACGTTGTTGGTTCCGTCCACGGGATCCTGCTTCACGCCGTCGCGGGTGTTGTCGTAAGCGATTGCCACGTTCTTAAGCGCGTGCCCGTTGCCGTTTAAGGTACGGTTTTTGAAATCGTTGAACGAGAACTTCGCGCCGGCGGCGTCGATATCCGCCGTGAAGTACAAGCCTTTTTTGCCGTTCTTTGCCGAACGCAGGTCGGAGAAGGAAGAAATCAGTTCCCATTCCCCTTCGAGATATTCCGCATAGACCTTGATCTCGCAATCGGTTTCCCCGCCCGGGTGACGGAAAGACGTATCCCAGTCGCTGCCGTTTTCGTCCGTATAGCGGAGGAAGGTGTGATTTGCGGGGGCGTTGTACTTTGCCCGATCGGAATAGTCGTTGAACACGGCTCCCGCCGCAACTTCGTACGGGGCGCCGACTTTGACTTCGGTACCGTCCGCCTGACGGAAGTAGATCTGGTAAGTGTACGAAATGGGAACCACCCATTTGCAGTACAGGCGGATACCGTCTTTGCCGATTTCGTCCAAATCGAAATCGAACTTGTCGCCGTAAGTGACCGTTCCGTCTTCCGCTTCGGTCTTCGTGCGGTACCAGCCCTCGATTTTATAGCCCGTTCTGGTCACGAGGCTGGCTCCCGTTTTGGAGTCGCAAAGGACCGACTCGGGAATGCGGCGTTTGCCGCCTTCGGGGAACTGCACGCGCAAGGTCACCGGACGATCGCTGTTTTTATAAGTTCCGCCTTCCAGTTCAAACACGACGGAAGTTTCCTCTCCCTTTCCGGAGTCGTTTCCCGAGCAGGCTGCAAGGCAGCAGGCAAGGGCAAACGTCACGGCAAGGATCGCAATGATTTTCTTTTTCATTTCAACTCTCTGCATAATTATTCATTTTTACCCGCCACGTTACGCGCGGATCAAATATTACACGCATTCTATAATACTCCAAATATCAATTTTAGTCAAGTAATTCGGCCCACGAATTTTCCTTCCTACGCAAGAAAACGCGATAAATTCTTTAATAAAATTAAAAAACGATTAAAAAGGGGCGGTTTTATAACGCATAAGCGCATAATCGCAATTTTCGCCGCTTCTGGCGGCGCCCGTGGGTTGAAAGTCCTGCGCGATTTTATGCAAAACGGCGTTTTCCGGCATTTTTCGCCCCGGGAAATCCCACCGGAAACAGCGGGGATTCCGGCTCCGGACGGCGGAAAATTCCGTACCAAACGCTCGGAAATTCATCTTAAATAACGGGATTTTTTACCTCGAAAGGCATAAATTCTCTACCGCGGGAGGCATAAATTCTCTACCGCGGGCGCCCCGGAACGTCGCTTTGGGCGGCATAAATTTTTGTCCCGAAGTCCGGAAACACGGCTACGGACGATATAAATTTTCCGTTCCCGGCGCCCGGAACACTCCGCTCCAAAACCGTCCCGAATCTCCCAGACATACCGTTTTTTGCCATACGTTATGCAAAAATCGGCGCACTTCCTCATTTCAAGCAAACACAAAGCGCCCGTTTTCCGACGCTCCAAAACCGTCCCACCCCCAGACATACCGTTTTTGCCATACGTTATGCAAAAATCGGTACACTTCCTCATTTCAAGCAAACACAAAGCGCCCGTTTTCCGACGCCCCAAAACCGTCCCCCAGACATACCGTTTTTTGCCATACGTTATGCAAAAATCGGCACACTTTTCTATTTTAAACAGGTACAAAACGCTTACTTTCCATCCCCCCGCAAGATGCGGATCCCCCTCATCCTCCACGGCAGACCTCTGCATTCTGCCCGCCACCGCAGCCCCGCGCCTTTCCCTGCCGGTCCAAGAGCCGAACCCGTACCCCGCGCGCATTTTTCGGCAAAATCCGACAAAATATTCACTGCCCCACTTAAAAACTATGACAAAAATTTCGTTTTTTCCCGAAAAACCGTGTACGTACTTGACGAAAACGCCGTTTTTTGGTATGATATTTTTTAGGGATTCCATTCGCTGTCCCTAAGGACGTTCACCGCCTTTTCGTTATACGAAAACGCCGCTTTCCGGCGCAAAAAGACGAATCCGGCGGCACCAACAGGAGAAATTATGGAAAAACGCACTTCGTTCCTGCCCGGAAAACCGTGGCTCGATACCGACGGCAAGCGCATTCAGGCGCACGGCGGCAGCGTGTTTTACGAAAACGGTACCTACTACTGGTACGGCGAAAACAAAGCGAAAACCACGCCGGACAGCGGCGTAAGAAGCTACGGCGTAGAAATGTATTCGTCGAAAGACCTGTACAACTGGAAAGACGAGGGTCTGATTCTTGCCCCGTCGGACGACCCCGAAAGCCCGCTGCACCCGTCGCGCATTCTCGACCGTCCGCACGTTCTGCATTGCAAAAAGACGGGCAAGTACGTCATGTGGATGAAATTTGCCGGCACGTATGAGAAAAAAGACGACTGGGACGTGCAATACGCAGGTATTGCGACCGCGGACAAACTTACCGGTCCGTACACTCTGCAAAAGACGATCGCTCCGCAGGGACAGGCAAAATTCGGCGACTTCGACTTGTTCATCGACGACGACGGCACCGCCTACGTCATTTACGAAAAGCCGCACACCGAACTGATGATCGCCACCCTTACGGACGATTTTGAGGATTTTGAAGGAACCTTCACTTCCCATTTCCACTACAAAAATCCGCCGTTCGTACGGGAAGCGCCCGGCATTTTCAAGCGTAACGGGAAATATTATATCATCTCTTCCGGCACCACGGGGTACTTCCCCAACCCGTCGGAGATCGGCGTGTCCGATTCCATGCACGGCGACTGGACCTCGCTCGGCGATCCTTGCATCGGCGATGGAAAACGCAACTCCTTCCACGCGCAGTTCTCGTCGGTTTTCCGCGTACATGGTACGGATATTTTCATCGCGATGGGCGACCGCTGGCTGACCGACCTGCCCGAAGATATGCCCGACGTCATGCGTGTGTTTGAAGGCTGGTTCGATCCCGAAAAAGAAAGCGTTATGACGGCTGCCGAACTCAATTCTTACACCACGTTCAACACCTCGCTTGCCGACTACGTCTGGCTGCCCTTCCGGTTTGAAACCTTGCCGGACGGCACGGAAAAACCCACTCTGACTTTCGTTCCGGAATGGAAGATCGAGGACGAAATTTAACCGGAAGTTTGACCGCCGAAACGCCGCATATGCAAATCTTTGCACTCACGCAGACGAAAGTTTCTGCACCTCTGAAAAGACGCACTCTTTGCATATGCAAATTAATATCCAAAACCCCTAGCGCGCGCAAAACACCCGATTTTTGCACAACGTATCCCGTTTTCGGGAACGCGCACCCGCTTTGCCGCCCCTGCGGCGAACCATCTTATTCCTGCCCTGCGGCAAATCCTTCTTGCCGCAAAATCTGCGGAAAACCACTTCCTTCGGAGGTTATTATGAAAAGAAAATTATTTGCAGCTCTCCTACTTTCGGCTTTCGCCGTCGCGGCGTTTACGGGCTGCTCGTCCCAGGTTGCAACCGTTTCCCTCGGCACGACCTGGTCGAAAACGGAAAGCATTTCCTACACCTACGATATCGAATTTGAAAAAGGCGAGAAAAACGTCACGGGGTACGAATTCACCCTGACCGACGGCGCCTATCTCGTCACGATCACGCCCGAACAAAACGGTTCCGAACTCTGCTACCGGTACGAAACCACGTTGTCGGTGCAGGGCGTATACACCGACGCCGACGGAAAAACTACGAAAATTTCCGACCTGACGCGCACTTCCACACTGCTGCACGAGATCACCAACTACAGTCTCTTCCCCGTGCAGAGCACGAAAACCATTCGCCAGACCGGCGTTGCGAAAAAGGACGGCGCGTACGTGCTGAATTCCTACCGCTACCGCACCGAAACCACATACGACTTCGATAAAAAGACGGCGACTGCAACCGCCCGCGCATACAACGGCACGACGGACGCGTACGACCTGCCCATTTCCAACGTTCCGGAAGAAAAAACCTACACCAAACTTACCGCGGGCAATTTCTTCGACAACGACGCGCTGCTGCTTGCTCTCCGCGCGTTCCCCCTGCAAAAATCGTACAGCGCAAGCATCCGCACGCTGGACGTTTTAAACGGCAAACTGACGGGGCTGCTTTGCTCGGTTTCCTCCGACGAGCCGTTTGCAAGAAAGTACAGTTTAGACGGGAAAGAAACCGAGTATCTCGTGCTGCGCGCGCAGATCGGCATTTCTTCCACGATGAGCGGTTCCCCCTACACGGTCTACGTCGCCCCGGGCGAAGCGACCGACGAGATCCGCAACGTTGTGACCGAGATCGTCACCACCATGCCTTACGGACTGGGCACGCTGACGTACAAACTGTCCCGTATTTCCTGACGACTGCGACCGGCATTTTGCCGGTCGTTTTTCTAAACCGCCGCGCCGGGCGAAACGTTTACGGCACGACCGGAAAGCCCTGTCGCACGGCGAATGCGCCGGGCGGAACCAAACGCACCACCCGCGCCAAAAGAAGATGAGAGGGAAAATTATGAGAAAAATACTTTTGCGACTGCTGCTTTTAAGCCTCCTGTTGCTGTCGCTTCTGCTTGCGACGGCGTGTGGCGCAAGTTCCGGGCGTTCCGCCCAGATCACGTTGCCGTCCGCTTCGACCGACCCGCCGAAAACAAGCGTAACGCCGGGCGGCAGCGTTTCGCTCTCCGCAGAGGAACCGAGGGTTTTGCCGTCCGCTTCTTTGCCGGACGAGCACCCGTCCGAACCGGCGCCAACGGAAACACCGACCGCTTTGCCGACCGATCCCGGCAAAGACCCCGGCGAAAACCCGACTTCTTTACCGTCCGAAAATCCAAGCAATCCGACCGAAGACCCCTCGATTTTGCCGAGCGTTACGCAAAATCCGGAACCGAGCCTGTCTGCAGAGCCGAGTCCATCGTCTGCGCCGCCGACTCAAAACCCCTCCCAAAACCCCACCGAAGACCCGAGCGCCGACCCGTCAATTTTTCCCACAACCAACCCGACCGAAAGCCCGACCATTTCGCCCACCGCAGAGCCGACCGTTTCCCCTTCTGAGGATCTTTCGCCTGCCGAAGAGATCGCGCGGGCGTGGCTGACTGCCGCAAACGCGGAAGACTTTGCCGGTTTTTCTGCAACTTTTAAGGCGAATTTAAAGTTTCTTTCCGCCGTCAAAGAGGAGAGCGATTTCGACCGCCTTTACTTTGAATTCGACACCGCCGGCAATCGTTACGACCTGCCCTATCCCGTCCGCGGCTTATACGACCGCACGGAAAACACGATCGAAACGTTTACGTTCTCTTTGATCAGAACCGTGCAAGGCGAACTTGCTCTGAAAGCGGCTTTCACCCTGCGTTCTGTGCGCAGTTACCGTCTGTACTTCGGCGAGATCGAGCACACGCAAGGGCACGACGTCTTTGGCGAAGACGCCGACGGCGAACTGGTTGCTATCGGTTACGAACCGGGCTACCTCACCGCCGCTTCCGACTATGAAAATTACATAAAGGAAGGCAAGCAGTACCGCACCCGCAATATTTCCCTGCTGTTTACGGAAGACGGTTTGTATTTTCCCTCCTATCGCGACCGTTCCAAACTGGACGACGGCGCCGAATTTTATCGGTTCTTTTCCTACGAAAGCGCCCTTTCCTATCTCGAACGCACGCTGTATGACTGTGGAATTTATCTCCCGAAAGAAGAACTCCGCTCCCGCCTGTCTTCGGTCTTGTTTGGCAACTCTGCAGGCGCGGAAAACGCGAATTTTGCAAACCGTTCTGCAAAATCGGGAACGACGGACAAGGCAGAAAGGCTTGCGGCGCTTTTGTCTTTGTTCGATATTCAAAAGACCGAAACCGGCTATACGTTGACCCTATCGCGCGATTTTGCGCCTGCGTTTTCCGTCGCAACTGAAAGTGAAACCGCTGCGGAAAAGCCCGCGCTTTCCGTAAAGCGGGCGGACTTTCGTCTGACCCTTACGCTAAGTCGCGACACGTTGCCGAAAGACGTTGCAATCGGCGCCGATCTTGATTTCGGGATTCTGCAAAACGGAACCTATCTGCCGCTGCTTCCCGAAATTGCGAAAAGCAATCCCGTTTACGCATTGCCGCGCAACCTGACCGGACTTTTACAAGAGGACGGCAGTCTGCAATTTGCGCTTTCTTCCGCGATTACGGACGCCGATGCGGACAAAACAACCATGCCGGACAACTTTCTCCCCACCGATTTAGACGAGGTGTTCGACTTTACTTCCGCCTCCGCGCGCGAAGATATTGTGCTTTCCTTGGGCAGTGAAATGCACGTCGAATCGGTCACCGCAGCTGCAATTTTTGTGGACAGCGTAGGTTTTGAAGAGTCGATTTCGCTCGATTATCTGGAGTTCTGCCGGATCGAAAATCATCAAATTATCATTTCTTACGAAAGTCTTATGCGCGCGACGGATCTCACTAAGTTTACGTCCCGGCTGGAACTTTGCTTTACCGTCCGCGGAGCGGAAGGCACGGCAAGGACGATCTCCGTGCGGTTGCAGAACGCCTATCTCGCGGAATGATCCGGCATGGTTTCGGCGTTTGAATACGACTATTTATGATTGTTGAAGCCGATAATCATTGAGTGCGACTATAAATTGAAAATATATTTTAATAACGTAGCGTCCCGCAAGCGACGATGATAAAGCGGCACCCCGCAGGCGTTATAACAGGGCGACCCCTGCAGACGATGATGATAAGGCGGCGCCCCGCAGGCGTTATAACGGGGCGACTCCCGCAGACGATTATCATAAGGCGGCGCCCCGCAGGCGTTATAACAGGGCGACCCCTGCAGACGATTATCATAAGGCGGCACCCCGCAGGCGTTATAACGGGGCGACTCCCGCAGACGATTATCATAAGGCGGCGCCCCGCAAGAAATTCTTGCGGGGCGCCGCCTTTACGTTAAAAATCAATCAATATACCGTCAGATTACGATCAATCGACAATCGCCGCCCAACCGAAAACAGTCGTCCGCGATTCCTTTTTCCGTCCATTTCCGTCAATCGACGACCACCGTCCAGCCGAACGGATCCGCTGCCTTGCCCCATTGAATTGCCGTCAGTTCGTCATACAGCGACTGCGTCAGTTTGCCGATTTTTCCGCCGCCGACGACGAATTTTTCACCCCGGAATCCCAGTTCCCCGATGGGGGAAACCACCGCGGCAGTTCCCGTCCCCCAGGCTTCGGTCAGGGCGCCGCTTCTGGCGGCGGCAATCAGTTCGTCCGCCGAAAGCAGTCGTTCTTCTACCGGAACCCCCTTGGATTTCAGCAGTTCCACACAACTTTTCCGCGTAATACCGGGCAGAATAGAGCCGGTCAGCGCGGGCGTTACGACCACGCCGCCGATCAGAAACATCACGTTCATCGCGCCGACTTCTTCCACGTATTTGCGTTCCACACCGTCCAGCCACAGCACCTGAGAATATCCCTCTCTTGCAGCGCGTTCGCCCGCACGGGTAGAAGCGCCGTAGTTTCCGCCGCACTTAGCATACCCCGTGCCGCCGCGCACCGTGCGGACGTCCTCGTCTTCGATCAGGATTTTTACCGGGTTCAACCCTTCCGCATAATAACTTCCGGACGGCGAAGCAATGACCGCAAAAACCGCCCGATGCACCGCGTGCACGCCGAGCGCCTCGTCGTTGCCGAACAAAAAGGGGCGCAGGTATAGCGAAGTCCCCGCGCCGTAAGGCACCCACCGCTCCTCCGCTTTGACGAACGTCGTGATAATTTCAAGGAAGTCTTCTTCCGGAATCTCCGGCAGACACATTCTGCTTGCGGAAGCGTTCAGCCGCCGGGCGTTTTCGATCGGGCGGAACAACTGCACGCGCCCGTCCGCCCTGCGGTAAGCTTTCAACCCCTCGAATACCTCCGCACCGTAATGTAAAACGGTCGCCGCAGGGTGCAGCGAAAGATTGCCGAACGGCACGATGCGCGCGTTTTGCCAGCCGCGCCCCGCCTCGTATTCCATCAAAAACATACGGTCGGTAAAAATTTTGCCGAACCCCAACGTTTTTTCGTCCGGCAAAGGCTTTCTTTCCTTCACTTTCTGCACCGAAATTTCCATAACGCGCCTCCCTTTTGCGGCGGAATGCACTGCCGCTTTCTTTCAAATTTAGGCGAAAGCATAGCACAAAAACGGGCAAAAAGTCAAGTATCAAGGGCGCCTTTCGGCGGAAAGTACCGTATCGATTGCTTATGCCGTCCATTCCGATTACAAATACTTTTAAAAACCGTGCGTTTTGAAAGCGAATTTTATTTTCACCACGGAAAACGGCTGATTTTTGTAGGTTTGCGGCGTTTCCTGCAATCGCACCCAAGTACCGTCCGCCTATCACCCGGCTGCTACAACCCAAAGCGCGATATCCTTATATCCTGCCGCCCGTTCGGTTGCTTTTCCGCCTGAAAACGGTTATAATGAAAGCAGATTTACGTTCCCTTTTATCATAGCGCGCCCGCTCTGCGCTCTCCCCATTCTTACCCCGCCAGCCGCACTTTTTGCAATTCCCCAAGGAGGCTTTATGACCGACGTCACCTTTTCCCCCGTTGCCTATATCGAAACCGACTTTGACGAAAAATTCGGCGTTCCCCGCCAAAGCGGAAAGGTCCCCGAATCCATCGGCAGAGTCATCTTTCTTCCGCCCTACCGAAGTCCGGAAGCCATCCGCGGCATCGAAGGGTTTTCGCACCTTTGGCTGCTGTTCGACTTTTCGCTTTGCCACGACAAAACCCACGGGCTGACCGTGCGCCCGCCCCGCCTTGGCGGAAACGCGCGGGTAGGCGTTTTTGCCAGTCGCGCCCCCTTTCGCCCCAACCCGATCGGGCTTTCTTCCGTGCGGCTTTTAGGGGTGGAACGTACCGAAAAAGAGGGGGACGTCCTACTGGTTTCGGGTGCAGACCTCGTAAACGGCACCCCGATTTTTGACGTCAAACCCTACCTGCCGTTTACCGATTGCCACCCGGACGCCACCTTCGGCTACGCCGAAAAGCAGGTCTTTTACCATTTGGAAGTCATCTGTCCGCCCGCGCTTCTTGAAAAGTTTCCCAAAGAAAAACGCGCCGCGCTCCTTTCCGCCTTGAAGGAAGATCCTCGTCCCGCCTACCAGTCGGACGAAAGCCGCGTTTACCGCTTCCGCTTTGCGGGCAAGGAAGTTGCTTTTACCGTCGCGGACGAAAAGTTAACCGTAACGGAAATTTCCGACTGAAATCCGGAGAACAATTAAGACCGTCCCTCACCCCGCCGGCTGAAACGCCTTATCCTGCCTGCGCGCCTTTCTGCCGCCCGCAATCCGTCCGGAAAAAGCCACCCGGCGTTTCTCCTGCGCCTCCACATATTTCAGGGTTCCCGCGGAAATACGGACGCAATCTGCCGTTTTTCTTGACAAGCAAACGCCCGCGCGGTATAATGTCCGGGTTGCCCGAAAATAAAAAAGAGGTATACCGCTATGTCTTTGTGGGAACTGTTTTTACTGGCGCTGGGGCTTTCCGCCGACGCGTTTGCCGTGGCGCTTTGTCAGGGCATTACGATGAAAAAATTCGACTGGAAACACGCCCTGATCGTCGGTCTGTTTTTCGGCGGATTTCAGGCACTGATGCCCTTTTTAGGGTGGGCGCTCGGCAAGCAGTTTGAAGCGTATATCACGAAATTCGATCACTGGATCGCTTTCGTTTTGCTCTCCTTTATCGGCGGAAAAATGATTATCGAAGCCGTAAAAAGCAGCATAGAAAGCAAAGCCGGAAAGGCAACTGCGGCAGATCGGAGCAACGTAACTCCCCGGGCGGGAACCGCTGCCGCGCCTACGGCTGAAGATACTGCCGCTCCTACGGCTGAAACCACTGCCGCGCCCGCGCCGAAAAAAGCCAACTTAAAAGAATTGACGATTCTTGCCGTCGCTACCAGTATCGACGCGCTTGCGGTAGGTATTTCGTTCGCTTTTCTGCAGGTCAGAATCGTGCCGTCCGTCTCGCTGATCGGCACCACCACACTGGCGCTTTCGGTTTTGGGCGTATTTATCGGCTTCCGCTTCGGCACCCGGTTTAAGGAAAAAGCCGAACTTGCCGGCGGCATCGTCCTGTGCCTGATCGGGTTGAAAATTTTATTGGAACATCTCGGCGTTTTGCCTTTCTGATCGCCTGAAAATCTGAATTTTTTGCTCGGCTTTGCATTGATCCGGAATTGTTTATACCAGCGGCGCCCAACCTTTGGAGCGCCGCTGTTTACTGCTCCGCACGCCATTTTTACTTTTTCGGGCAATGCTTTGCACGTTTTTATTGCCCGATATTTTATAAATACCCTGCACGGCGCCCTTCCCTTGGGCGCCGCGTTTTATTTTTTTATGAACCGAACGCCTTCAAAGCCGCTTTTGTATACGCTCCCCCGCAAGAACGCGCTCTTCCGCATGTGCGTTCTTCGGCAAACGAAACGCACTTTCGCTATTTGCTGAACCTGCCGAAAATCCGACAGGGGAGTCCTCCCCGCCTGCCGCAAACGGCAAATTAAAAAGAATACCGCCGGCGCAAAAGTAGAATTGCCGGAATCCGAAGTGCTTTGCGGCACATATGGCTTGCCACGCACCCGGCAAAAACTTCCGCAAAATTTCGGCAAAATTCTTTTCATATGCAAAAACAGGCAGATATTTGCCGCGCATATGTTCTTCCCCGCGCGTTCCCGCCCCGCACTGATTGCGGCGCAGGCAGAAACCGTACCACACAAAAGGAAATCAAGTCGATATTCCCCCAAACAAAACCCCGCCCGAATATAACGGGCAGGGTTTGGCATCATATTCTACGTTATTTTCCCGTCGCCTTCCGCAAAAACGCCCGGCACGCGTAAACGGGCGCAACAGACGCATTTTTAAAAGCAATGCCAAGCGCGTAAAAGGGTGTCCCACCAAGGAAGCGCAAAACGCAAATCAAAAATCACAACACGTCCAGCAGCGCTTCGCAGCCGCGTTCGATCTCGTCAAAACATTCCGCAAACTTCCCCGTGTACCAGGGGTCGGCAATTTCCCCGTGCGAAGAATATTCGCCCAGCAGATGCACCTTCCCCAGCGGGTCGCCGTTAAACAGCCGCCGAAGAAACGCCAGATTGCCGTGATCCATGCAGATAATGAGGTCGAACGCCGCGTAATCGGATTTTTTCACCTGCTCTGCGCGGTGACGAAAGGCGCCCAGACCCCGCCGTTCCAACTCCCGCGCCGCGGGCGGATAGACGGGATTGCCGATTTCTTCATCCGAGGTCGCTTTGGATTCCACCAAAAACTTCCCCTCAAGTCCGCGCTTGCGGATTTTATCTTTCAGCACCGCTTCCGCCATGGGCGAACGGCAAATATTGCCCAAACAAACAAATAAAATTTTCGTCATATGTTCCTCGTTTTAAGATACGTTTTGCAAAAATCGGCACCGGTCGCCGCGCAAGTATCCGTTTCCGATCTTTCCGCCGCGCTTATACGGCAAACCGTAAAGAAGTTTTTCCCGAAGTAAACCGAACCAAAGACAAATCGGGATCGGTATAAGCGTTCATGATGGCGGCAAACATCTCTCCGTTCATTTCGGCAGCGGAAAGCAGCGTTGCTCCGCCTGTCGTTCCCTCGTCTGCAAGCGATTCTTTCGACAGATAGCAATTTTCCACCGCAATTCCTGTTGCGGGGTAAGAAACCATACCGGCCGTGCCGGCGGCGTTCAAAAAGGAAGAAAAACTCCAGCAATTGGCAATTTTTCCGTAAAAATTATCGCACACGGCACCCATACGCGCGCCGGAAAGCGCGATTTTGCTGTAACAATTGACAATTTTGCCCCGCCCTGCGGAAACAAACGCACCGATACACCCACCGGTCACGCTGCCGTTGTCCAAACCGAGATTATACACCGCACCGTCTTCGATCCACCCGAACAGCCCGATATCGTAACCGAACGCATCGTCCCCCTCTATCCGGAAACCGGAAAGCACGTGTCCTTTCCCGTCCAGAATGCCGGAGAATTTTTTACCGATTTTAGTGCTGCCGCAAGGATCGATTTTACCCCCTCCGAAATCGAGATCGGCAGCGATCTCCACAAACCGTTTGCGGAAAGTTTTCCCCGCATTTACTTCGTTTACGAACTGCAAATAATCTTCTGCGGTCGAAATGCGATAGGGATCGGCAGCCGTTCCGTTGCCCGAAAGCACGGAATAAGGCGTTTTGACGCACCAAAGCGAAATTCCGCCCGCTAAAACGGCTACCGCAACCACGGTTGCGACCCATTTTTTTAGGGACGTATGGCAAAATCCGGCACTTTCCGGCAAGCGCAGCCTTTTTTTCGGCAACGAAAACAGCGTTAATCCCGCCCGGAAAAAGAGGGAGCAGAGCAGCGTGATTACCGCCGCGTAGAAACAAAGCGACAAATGAATGCCGACGTTGGAACGCACCGCAAAGCGCGGCGCCGTCATAAGCACGACGGAATGCAGCATGTAAAATTCAAAACTCAATTCCGCAATGCCGTTGACGATCAAAGAAGGCTGCTTCCGCCAGCCGGAAAGCGTGAACTTTTCCGCACGCGTTCCGCCCGAAAGGGTGTCGAAAAACAAAAGATAACCGACTGTAGCAATCAAAAACAGCGTGGGACAAAGGGCAATATACAAGTCGTAGAACCGTTCGTAATACGCGGCAAAACTCGCAAAAACGATCACCGCCGCAAGCAGGCAGCACGACAATACTTTACCGGTCGCAAGACAGGGCTGCTTTAAGCGGGCATTCCCCCTGCCCGCAAAAACCGCCAGTAAAAAGCCGCAGAGATACAGGTCGAGATTGCTCCAAAAGGGCGAGTAAACGCATTCGTACCACACGGTTTTTCGACTGAGCATTGCAAAACGAAAACCCGCCCCGGCAAGCAAAAGCACGGCGATCGCGATCAAGGCTGCCGCACGTTTCCCTTTGGCGGAAAGTTTTCTCGCCGCCGCTTTTCCCAAAAGAAACGCCGGCGGGGAAAGCAGATACAGCCACATGAGCGTGGAAACGTACCACAGCGCGCCGATTCCCGGGGTGCCGGGAATTCCGTTATAGGTGAACGTTAAAATACGAAGCAGTACCAGCGGCTGCGATTTAAGAAATTCCGGAAAAAAGAAAATGAAAATCAGCACCGCCGCAACGTACGTCGGAATGCCGATTTTCGTCCAACGTTTGTAATAAAAACGCAAAACGCCCTTGCCGTCCGTTCGATATCTGCCGGAAAAGAACCCTCTGCCGATCAGATAACCGGAAAGCAGAAAAAAGATCCAGACGCCGCCCCACGCCGGCGCCTGCCATAAAAATGCCCACCTGCCGCAAGCGCTCTGGTCAAAGCCGCGATCTTCCGAAAATCCTTTTGCGTGCAGCAAAAACACCAGCGCCATTGCGATAACGCGGAGAACCGCAATCGGGTCGGCACCCTTCGGCAAATCGTTCGCCGCAGTAACGGGACAAACTTTGGACAGAGAAGAACCCGCTTCTTTAAGAGGAACGCAAACCCCTTTCTTTTCGTCCGGAATTCCCCTTTCGGCAAAGGAATCTCTTATAATATCGTTGTCCGGCAACGCCGTATTTTTCTCCATAAAATCTACCAAATGTCACTAAAAATCAATAACGTATCCCAAAATCGGGAACCGACGCCGCTTTTTGAGGCCGGCAAAACTGCCGCAGTTTAAGAAGCGTCGCCGTTTTTAAAGCCGGCAAAACTGCCGCAGTTTAAGAAGCGTCGCCGCTTTTAAAACCGGCGCGTTTCGTCGCCGTTTTATATATAGAGCCGCCTCACCTCATATTATCCGGACGTCCGGTTCAGCGTTCGACGACGATCTCCCGGCAGTCTTCCGCAAAGTAAGTTTCGGCAGGAGTTTCCTTTCCGCTTGACACAAAAACGTTGCCTTGCAGCGTCATTTTCTCCGAACGGAGCGCGTACAATACATATAAATCGCTTCTTCCCAAACGATTATCGAGGATCCGGATATTACTGCAATAATAAACGGGATGATTTTTGTCGAATTCATACCGCGGCACAACGCCTACCGCCGCGCCGCCGTACTGATAGCAGAAATCCTGAAAATAATTGTTTCGGATAACGAGATCGCTAACCCCGCCCGATTCGTACCAATACGCGCTGTCTGCGGAAATTTCCACACAGGAAGAACTGGTATTAAACGTACAATTTTCCACCACCGCCTTTTTGCCGGTCGCGACCAGAACGCCGCGCGGGCGGTTGTTGCGCACCGTGCAACCGCGCATGATAAATTCCGGCTGGCGCGTCAGGTCTTCCGCCTTATCCGAGGGGCGAACCTCCGTCATGTCGCCGGAAAGAGTCAATTCGATATGCTCCTCGTCCAAAAGGACGGAAGTCAGCACGCGGCAGGTCGCGATCCGCTCCAGCGTCTTGCCGCGGGTAAAGGCAATTTCGTCGCCGACAAGGTAACTGTTGACCCCTTTTTGCTGACCGTGTACCAGTTTTACGACCGCACGATTGCCGCAAACTTCCGTAACGTCCGTAAAAATACCGTGCACGTTGGCGCCGTCGTCCATCATATTTTCAAACAAACAATCTTCTATCAGCACGCGCCCCGTACAGGCGATAAAATGCGTCGCGTCCGCATTTGCCGTCACTATGCCGTGGCGCTCGTTCAGCCGAACCGACACGCGATTCAGCGTCACGTTTTCGCACAGTTGGCAATTGATTCCCATCGACGGCGTGTAGTAGATGACGAAATCTTCCACGGTGAGATTTTTTGTGGAAAGCGCAAACACCGTGTTACTATGCCGCCCTTCCGCGCTGAGATAAAGCCGCGACCCCGGCACGAATTCGTCCAGTTTTTCGCCGGAAACACGCAGAAGATGATCCCCGATCTCTTCGCAAAAAACCTCATTTTCGGCATACGTATCTCGTTTTTCGGTACAGAAATGCAAAAAGCGCAGCTGACTGTTTTCTAACACCCGCTTTTTTTCTCCGTCAAACGCTTGCAACGTGACGACGCTTTTTCCGCCGAACGGAATTTCGATCCCGTCCACGAGATGCACCATTCCGCCGCCCTGCATCCGGTAAGAATTTGCGGGAAACACGCGCACTTCCATTTCGCCGCGCGCGCTTTTTATCACCTGCCATTCCATATAGAACGCGACGTTATAATCGACGGAAAGGTTTTTTATGGTCACATTTTCGCAACCGTCCAGCAAAAACGGGGACACTCTGCCGTGACAGATCAGGTTCGCACCCTGCCCGTCGATAGTAATATTTTTTTTGTTTTTTAAGTAAAAAGCGATATGTTTTTCGCCTGCGTCGCAGTTGCTTTCGTAATAAAAGGCGTGAAACGTTTCGTCTTCGTAAAGGTGGTATTCCCCCGGAGTTAAAACAATCTCGTCCCCGTCCGCAAGCGACTCGATGACCTTTTTCAAATTTTCAAACGCAAAATTTTGCGACGCTACCGTATGTCGCATAATACTTCCCCCCATTTTTTAATTTGCACACGAGCCAAAGCATTGCGAAGTCGCAAGCATGCGGAATTTTTTAATTTCGGCGCACCAAACTGCGCGTGCCGGAGTTGTTCAATTTCCGTGCGTACCGTAATTTTTAATTTTTCGTACACGCTGAAATTTCTTTCATTCGCACACGAGCCGAAGCTGTGCGAAGTCTCACGGCAAAAGCGCGTGCACGCCCCAAAATTGTTGCCTTAAAACGATAATTTTATTTGTTTATACAGTTCCTTATCTCCGGAAATAGCGCCCGCGCCGATGACCGCGGCAAGTTCCGGGTGATCCGCCACCGTGACGTCCATATCGAGTAAGCCCGCAAGATACTCGCCCATTCCGGGAACTTTTGCGGTTCCGCCCGCAATCATCACGCCCGAATGGCGTACTTCCGCAGACACTTCCGCCGGCAGTTTTTTCAGTACCAGATTGATTACTTCCGCAACGCGGTCGAAATACAGTTTCATGGGCTGGAACACGTCTTCCGATGTGAGCGAAATGGAGCGCGGTCTGCCGGTGGAAATATCCCGCCCGTTGACGACCGCAGCCGTTTTATCGCCGGGATATAAACTTCCGATCTGCTGCTTCATGCGTTCCGCGGTCAGCAAGCCGATCTTCAAGCCGTGTTCGTACGCGACGTAGTCGATCAGTTGCGCGTCGATATTGCTGCCGCCGAGCGAAAGCGAAAGTCCGGCGATGATGCCGTCCAACGAAAGCGCCGCGACGTTAGTCACGCCGCCGCCCATATCCACTACGAAACAAGGCGCGAAGCCGGAAAGCGGCACGTTCATGCCGAGCGCCGCGCAGACGGGATTCTGCACAAAGGTGAAATGGGTCACCCCCGCGCCTTTCAGCACGGCGGAAAGTTTATACCGATCAACCTCCCCCATGCCGCAAGGAACGGTCACCAAAGCGCTGCGCACTTTTTCGCCGCCCTGCTGTACTTTTTTCAGAAAAAAAGACAGCATTTCCACGGCGATACGTTCGTTATTGATGCCGCCTTCGGTCACCGGGCAGACGATGGACGTGTTTTCCGCGGTTTTACCGATGAGTTTTTTGGCTTCCAGCCCCACGGCTTTAACCTGTCGCCGTTCCCCTGCGGCAACGGCGACCACGCTGGGTTCCGAAAGCACGACGCCCGCCCCGAGCCTGTAAATTTTGGTGTTCGAGGAACCGACGTCAATGGCGTACGTGTTGTTTTTCATAATACGTCCTCCTTTTTCAGGAACACGGCAAGTGTTTCGGTGGGTAGTCCCACCACGTTATTTTTGCTGCCGGAAAGCGAATAGCCCGCCCAGAATTCGTCCTGAATCCCGTACGCGCCCGCCTTGTCCAGAGGCTGATCGCGCTTGACGTATGTCAAAAGTTCGGTTTCGGTCTTTATCGGAAGCGAAACTTCGGTTTTGACCGCCGCCTGCCATACTCCCTTTTCGCCCAGCACGGTCAAGCCGGAAACCACTTCGTGGCTGCTCCCGTCCGCAAGCGACTTCAGCATAGAAAGCGCCTCTGCAACGCCCCTCGGCTTGCCCAGCGCTTTGCCGTTTTTTACAACGACGGTGTCGCACCCGATGACGACGCAGGGGGATTTGTGGCGCGCTTTGACTTCCTCCGCCTTTTCCATAGAACGCAGCACCGCCGTTTCTTCCGGCGCGGCGCCCTCTGCCGTTTCTTCATTTTGGGGAACGTCCACAGAAAACTCCACCCCCAGTTCCCGCAAAAGTTCTTTCCGCCGGGGAGAAGCGGAAGCAAGAATGATTTCCATATCTTTCCTAAAAATTTATACGGCGCTTTCCCATTTGCCAAGTTTGCCGCCGGCATAGCATGCAGGCGGCAAACCTTTCTGTTTTCTATCGCGCGGAAAACCGGAATTTTCCGCGCCGTCGCCGCAAAAACGCGGCTGTATTTCATCAGTTCCGTTCTTCGTCTTTGCCGCAATACGCGATTCGTTTTCAGCAAGTTCGTCCCTTGCCGTCACCGCGAACTATTGTGCAAAATGCGGTTAGATTTCGTCCGATCCGTCCTCTTCGGCAGAAGATTCTTCCCCGTCCGAAGTACCGTCCGGTATTTCTTCCGTCGCCTCTTCTACGGCGCCGGATCCGGAGAAACGATCCGCCTTTTCTTCGGCATTATCCGCAGTTTCCGCACCGGAATCGCCGTCCGTCCCTTCGGGGGGCAGTTCGGGTTCTTCTTCCCGCGGGGCGATCGCCACGTTGGAAATCTTCGTATCTTCCACCTTCATGATGCGGACGCCCTGCGTATCTCTGCCGATCTTGGAAATCCCTTCCGCATGGACGCGGATAATGGTTCCGTTTTCGCAGATCATCATGATATCGTCGCTTTCTTTCACCTGTTTCAGGCTGACCAGAAGTCCGGTCTTGGCGTTGAACGTACCCGCTTTGACACCCTTACCGCCGCGGCTCTGCAGACGATAATCTTCGATGTCCGACCGTTTGCCGTAGCCGTTTTCGGTAATGGTGACGATTTCTGCGTCTTTCCAAAGAACCGCCATATCTACAACGTAATCGTCGTCGGCAAGGTCCATACTCTTCACGCCCTGCGTATCTCTGCCCATCGCGCGGACGTCTGTTTCGCTGAAGCGGATACATTTCCCTTCGTGAGAGGCGACGATGATCTCGTCCTTTCCGCCGCTGACTTCCACCTGAATGAGCGTGTCGCCCTCGTTCAGGCTGATAGCGATTTTACCCACTTTACGGATACTTTCAAACTCTTTCAGCGCGGTCTTTTTGATCAGCCCTTTCGCCGTCGCCATGACGAGGAAACCATCTTTCGGCATATCCTTGCTGAGCGGTACGACCGCAGTGACTTTTTCCCCTTCGGAAAGTTGCAGCAGGTTGACCATGGCTCTGCCGCGCGCGGTGCGCTGCGCTTCCGGAACTTCAAAACCTTTGACCGCGTACACTTTGCCGAAGTTGGTAAAGAACAGTACGTCGTCGTGCGTGGAGCAGACGAACATCTTCTCCACAAAGTCTTCTTCCTTGGGTTTATGCGCCGTCACGCCCCTGCCGCCGCGGTTCTGCGCGCGGTATTCCGAAACCGCCAGACGCTTGATATATCCCGCGTGGGTCATGGAAATAACGATATCTTCTTCCTCGATGAGATCGGCGTCCAGAAGGTCGCCGTCCGCAACCGAAATCTCGGTTTTCCGTTCGGAAGGATATTTTTCTTTGATCTCCCGAAGGTCGGTCTTGATGATGTCCAGCACGCGGTATTCGTTGGCGAGAATGTCCTTGAAGTCCGCAATGGATCTGGCAAGTTCGATCTGTTCCGCCTGCAGTTTTTCGACTTCCAGAGAGGTCAGACGCTGCAAGCGCATATCGAGAATGGCGCCCGCCTGCTTATCCGAAAGTTCGAACCGCTCGCAAAGTTTCTGCGTCGCGTCCTGCCGGTCTTTACTGGCTTTGATGACGGCAACCACTTCGTCGATATTGGCAAGGGCGATGATCAGTCCGTCCACGATATGTTCGCGTTCTTCCGCCTTTTCAAGGTCGTAACGCGTCCTTCTCGTGATGACGTCTTCCTGATGGAGAATGTAATAATGCAGGCAGTCTTTTAAGGAAAGAATCTTCGGCTCGCCGTTGACAAGCGCCAGCAGCGTGATACCGTTGGAAACCTGCAGATTGGTGTGTTTGTAAAGGGTGTTAAGTACGACCTGCGGATTGGCGTCGCGCTTGACGTCGATAACGATGCGCATACCGTCGCGGTCGGAGTTGTCCTGAATGTCCGAAATACCGTCGATCTTTTTGTCTTTAACGAGGTCGGCGATATTTTCGATGAGTTTGGCTTTGTTGACCTGATACGGAAGTTCGGTCACGATGATGCGGTTTCTGGTACCGTTGTTGAATTCCTCGATCTCTGCTTTCGCGCGGAGCACCACGCCGCCGCGACCGGTACGGTACGCGCGCTTGATGGCGGAACGCCCCATGATAATGCCGCCCGTGGGATAGTCCGGCGCGGGAATATACTGCATCAGGTCGTCCGAAGTCGCTTCCGGATTGTCAATGAGCGCAATGGTAGCGTCGATACATTCCGCAAGGTTGTGCGGCGGGATATTGGTCGCCATACCGACGGCGATCCCGTCCGAACCGTTCACCAAAAGGTTGGGGAAACGCGCCGGCAGCACGGTGGGCTGCATCAGCGTGTCGTCGAAGTTGGGGTATTCGTCAACGGTATCTTTTTCGATATCGCGCAGCATTTCGGCGGCAAGTTTGCTCATTCTCGCTTCGGTATAACGCATTGCCGCGGCGGGGTCGCCGTCGACCGAACCGAAGTTGCCGTGTCCGTCCACGAGGGGGAAGTTGATGGAGAAGTCCTGCGCAAGTCTTACGAGGGCGTCGTACACCGAACTGTCGCCGTGGGGGTGATATTTACCGAGAACGTCACCGACGATACGCGCGCACTTTCTGTACGGCTTGTCGGCGGTCACGCCCAGTTCGCTCATAGAATATAAAATACGTCTGTGGACGGGCTTCAATCCGTCGCGAACGTCGGGAATCGCACGCGAAACATTGACCGCCATCGCGTACGCGATAAACGAACGCTTCATTTCGTCTTCTACGTTGACGTGCTTGATGGTGGTCATTTCAAGCGTGCGCTTGAACTCTTCTTTCAACTCGGGTTTTACGTCTTTTTTAGCCACGGGTCTACCTCCTTAAACGTCCAGTTCTTTGACCAGCGTCGCGTTCTCTTCGATAAACGCGCGGCGCATTTCGGGGCGTTCGCCCATGAGAACGGAAAACACTTCGTCCGCCGCCATGGCGTCTTCCAGCGTCATGCGGACGAGCGTGCGCTTTTCGGGGTCCATGGTAGTTTCCCACAACTGATTCGCGTTCATTTCGCCAAGACCTTTATAGCGCTGAATTTCCGCCTTTCTGCCGATGGATTCCAGATATTCTTCCAGTTCTTTATCCGAATAAATGTACTTTTCCACCTTGTTTTTGGTGACTTTGTAAAGGGGCGGCTGCGCGGCGTAAACGTGTCCGGTTTCGAGCAGCGGGCGCATAAAGCGGTAGAAGAAGGTCAGCATCAGAATGCGGATATGGCTGCCGTCGACGTCGGCATCGGTCATGCAGATGATGCGGTCGTAACGCAGTTTGCTTTCGTCGAAATCGTCCATAATGCCGCAGCCGAACGCCGTGATCATGGCTTTGATTTCTTCGTTTTCCAGAACGCGGTGCAGACGCGCTTTTTCAACGTTCAGGATCTTACCGCGGAGCGGAAGAATTGCCTGAAATCTTCTGTCACGACCGGATTTTGCGGTTCCGCCTGCGGAATCCCCCTCGACGAGGTAGATCTCGCAAAGCGAAGGATCTTTGGACGAGCAATCGGCAAGTTTGCCGGGAAGGGTGGTGGATTCCAGCGCGCCTTTTCTTCTGGTCAGTTCGCGGGCGTTGCGGGCGGCTTCTCTCGCGCGCTGCGCGGTCACGCACTTTAAGACCAAGTCTTTGGTGACGGCGGGATTTTCTTCCAGATAGGTACCGAGGCACTCGGTCACCGCTTTAGAAACGATGCCACGCATTTCGCTGTTGCCCAGCTTGGTTTTGGTCTGTCCCTCGAACTGCGGGTCGGTCAGTTTGACCGAGATGACGGCGGTCAGCCCTTCGCGCACGTCTTCCCCGCTCAGTTTATCGGCGTCTTTCAGTACGTTCAGTTTTTTGCCGGCGTCGATGACGGTTTTGGAAAGCGCCGCCTTAAATCCGTCAACGTGCGTGCCGCCTTCTTCCGTGTTGATGTTGTTGGCAAAGCCGTAGATCTGTTCGGAATAACCGTCGTTGTACTGCATTGCGATTTCCACCGTATTATCGCCGGATTTGCTTTCAAAATACAGCGGCTTTTCAAACATACATTCGCGCTCGCGGTTGAGATCCTCCACGAAGTGGACGATACCGCCTTCGTAGCAGAAGGTGTCCTTTTTCTCCTGCCCTTCGCGCTTGTCTTCGAGAATAATGGTCAGACCTTTGTTGAGGTACGCCAGTTCGCGCAGGCGGGTTTTTAAGGTGTTGTACTGAAAATCCAGCGTTTCGAAAATTTCCGCGTCCGGGTAGAAGGTAACCGTCGTCCCCGTATGGTCGGCAGTCCCCACGATCTCCAGTCTGCGCTGCGGAATGCCGCGGTTATAGACCTGATGATAGTGGTTGCCTTTCTGATATACGTCTACTTCCAGCCATTCGGAAAGGGCGTTGACAACCGAAAGCCCGACGCCGTGCAGACCGCCGGAAATTTTATATCCGCCGCCGCCGAATTTACCGCCGGCGTGCAGTTTGGTCAGAACGACTTCCACTGCCGAAATTTTTTCGGTGTGGTGGATATCGGTCGGGATGCCGCGCCCGTTATCCGAAACGGTGCAGGATCCGTCTTTGTTGATGGTCACGGTAATGGTGTCGCAATAGCCGGCAAGGGCTTCGTCGATAGAGTTGTCTACGATTTCGTGAACCAGGTGATGCAGTCCGCGGGCGTCCGTCGAACCGATGTACATTCCGGGGCGCTTTCTGACCGGATCCAACCCTTCGAGAACCTGGATCTGTTCCTCGCCGTAGACGCCCTGAACCTTTTCTTCGTCCATACTGCTACTCTCCTTAAAAATATGTTTTGAAAAAACGTGTGCTTTTTGTTTCGGGATAAAAAACGAAATCCCCGTTCGTTTTGCATTGTTGCGCGCAAAGTTTTGCACGTTTTTGCGTAAACCCGTTTTTGTGCGCGATCGCATTTTATGCGCAATGCGGATTGCCCGCACGACGTCGTCTTTGCATGCGATTCCGCATTCTCAGACATGCACGCCGTCTCGCGCGCCGCGTCTTATCTGCAACCTCGCGCGCCCGCGCGGGAACGCGCGGTTTTACGGGTAATCTTAACAAAGTTATTATACCATATCGCGCGCGCAAAGAAAAGCGTTTTTTGAAAATTTCGCAAAATATTTTTCCGCCGCCCTCATTTTCAGCCCCTCTTTGCCCCTTTTACGGCGCGCCAAGTCAAGTTCGGCAAATTTTCCGGTTTTGAAAAACGCCCCGCCCGCCGTCTGAAATCGTTTCCCTCCCTTGAAAAGATTCTGCCGGGCAATCGCTATCCGGTATTGCCGCCCCGGTTTCTGCGCATACTATTCCGGGAGGAAACGATATGAAATCCGAAAAAAATTCTCTGCCGGAAATGCGCGCCCTGACCGAGGAAGAGCGGGCGCGGGCAAAAGCCACCGTTTACGCCGCCGCGGGCGCCTATCTCGCCGCGGGAAGCATTTCCTGCACCGTGGGCATTGCGCCCTTTTTAGGCGGTTCTGCCCGCCCGAATCCGCACTGACGGAGCAAGCGGACGGAAGCGCCCGGCAGACACCGATAAAACGGGCAGACCTATAACGCCGAGGCTTTCCGATCATTCAGCCGCATCGGCAAATGCGGCTCAGCGATCATACGTCCGATTTGCCCAAAAAGAACCGACGTCCGCGCCGATTTATCAAAAAGGACCGGCGCCCGCAAGGCTTTGCCTTGCGGGCGCCGGTCCTTTATCTGTCTGCATTGCCCGGATATGCACTTACAATCCGCATTATCGCGGATCCACGTTTTCTACCCGCGTTGTCCCGCAGTTACGCTTTCCATGCTCCTTATCACCTGCTATGCTTCCTGTCTGTATAATCCCGGATTTTCACTTTCAATCCTCGTATCCGCGGCCATTCTTACGATCCGTTTTGCCTCGGATAAACTTTCTGTTCTCGTCCCGCCGCTTTATTCCGCATGCGTGCCGGGCGTCCGTCCTTCCATCAGGTCGTTCAAGCCGGAAAATCCTTCCCGTTCCCGCGCGATCAACCGTTTCCGCAGGGAAAGCAGCAGCCCTTTTTCCATTTCTCTTATCCCGGAAACCGGGCAATCCTCCGCCGTTTCCAACCCGCGGCAAAGGTACACGCGCGCCACGGCGAAGTTCTCTTTCAAAAACAATTCTACGGCGGTGCGTACCCGAAAATCGGCAACGTCCTGCGTTTTCGGGAACGCGAGCAACTCTTCCGCGTAGAGTTCAGCCTTTTCGCGATCGAACTCCACCGCACTGTAATAGTAGGCAAGATCGCGATCGATCTCCATCAGATACCCGCCGGAAAGATACTCCCGCGCGCTTTCCAATCGAAGCGCGCAGGTCTTCAACTCGTCCCACCGCTTCCCGTCCAGAGCAAGCGTAAACTTCAGGCTGTACAGCAGCGCGTAGTCGGGGGAATCCTCGGGCAGCACGGGCAGATCGCTCAGTTCCTCCGCCTTGTCTTCGCCGGGGCGCGTACCGCAGGCGATACGACTCTGCACGGCGGTCACGGCGCATTCCACTTTCGCCGCGGGCGTGTTCCGGATCAACCCCCAAAGCACCGCCCCGTCGGTTTCTTCCGCCGTCTCCGACGGGAATAAATTAGAACACAACTCGAAAAACGCGTTCGCCGCGCCGATACCGAAAAAGGCGTACAGCACGAACGGCGCTTTGGGTGCCGAAGTCAGAACCAGCGCGAACACCGCCAGCATACAAAGGCTTCCCACGGGGCCGCCCGCAGCCAGCGCCGCAAGTTTGCCGCGGATCCGCTTCCCGTTTCTGGCGACCATAACGCATCTGCCGCCGCCAAGCCCCGCCGAAGCGCGCATTCGCACTTCGTCCCCCTTTCGCTCCCAGCAAAAAGGCGGAATGCACAGCGTGATCAGTCGCATTCCGGCGGCAAGTCCGAATAAAAGATGTCCCGTTTCGTGGAAATAGGGGTGCAGCAGAGAGCAGACCACCCAGCCGCACGCCGCCACAAGGGCGAACACGACCACCCATTCGGCAAGCAGGCGCCCTTCTTCCGAAAAGGGGTCATACAGTTTGATTCCGATCCAGAAAATGACCACCGCAAGCGCTGCGGTCGCTAAATAGATCAGAATCCGACCGATTTTTATGCCGGTGCGACTCATTTACAACCCCTCCTTTTCTCTGCCGGTCGTTGCCCCGACGCCAACGGTTTCCGCACTGCCACTTACCGTTCCGGCAACTTTGGCGCCGCCCTTCTCCGCGCCGTCCGCTGAACGGTCGGCTTCCCCGGCGCCCTTTCTTAAGGCTCCGCCACTCTTCTCTGCGGCGCCGCTTCTTGCGGCAAGCAGTTTAGCGTACCCTTCGATATTATCGCGGTCGCTGACGATCATGGCGTGGTTCCCCAGCCGCCGCAATAGTTGCGCGATCCAATACGCGCCGCCCGCAATGATGTCCGCACGCCCCGCGGGAATGCCGCTTTCCAGCCTTTCTTTGACCGAAAGAGCGGCGATTTTTTGATACAGTTCCCACGCCTTATCGGCAGAAATCACCGTCCCGGTCACCTTGTCCGGGTCGTACTCCTCCATCGAAAGCGCAAACGCGGCAAGTGTGGTCGCCGTCCCGCCGATGCCGTACAACGGAATGCCCGGAAGACTTTCCGGAAAGTCCGATTTTTGCAGCGCTTCGGCGGCCATTTTTTCCAGCAGAATTTCGTCCTCGCCGCAGGCGTTTTTCAGCACCACGCATCCGAGCGGCAGACTTCTTTTATAAAAGCCGTCTCCGGTTTTTACCGCAAGTTCGGTAGAAGCGCCGCCGACGTCCAGCACCGCGCCGCACGCCCCAGAAACCGCGCCCATCAGCCCGATTTCCGCTTCCTGTTCCCCGGCAAGAATTTCCACCGACACGCCGGTCACTCTTTCCGCTTCGCGCGCGAAAGAACGCCCGTTTACCGCTTTCCGCACGGCTTCGGTCGCAAACGCAAACACCTTGTCCGCACCCAAAGCACACGCCTCGGTTCTGAAACGTTCTATCGCGGCAACGCTGCGCTTTTGCGCCTCTTCCGAAAGGCGCCCCGTTTCGTGCAATCCTTCCCCGAGCCGGGTGGTTTCCAGTATTTTTTTGATCGTATTTTCCCCGTCGGTCACCCCAAGGCGCACCGAATTGGAACCGATATCGATAATTCCGTACATCTTTTTCTCCGTCGTTTTCACTCAAAAAGCCGCCGTTTCTCCCTGCCGGGCAGCCGGAAACCGGTACCGCCCGCAGTTTTTAAACGTTGCAAACCTGCTCCTTTCGCCCCCGAACCGGCATTTAAAACGGCTAACGGCTTTGGAAAATCACCGTTGCCCGTTGATCGACTAAAAGTCTAAAGCATGCCCGGGAATGGCGGAATCTGCTCCGCCATTCCCGAAATGCGACTGCGCGAAACGGGCTGTTCCGATCGACCGACCGCGCCGCAAAAACGCAGATCGCGTCTTTGCACATTTCCCCGCGCAACTTCCCGTTCATAAAAACGCGCCGCGCTTTCAGCGCGGCGTACAGTGCAGACTTTAATCTCCCGCCCGGAACTTCGTGTCGTCTGGAAACAGCAAGCCGTATTTTCTCGCCTGCAATTCCATTTGCCACTCCGTCTTGCGGTTGTTCAGTTCGTCCTCTTTGCCGGAAATTTCGCGTTCCAGCAACGCTTTCTGTTCTTCCAGCGCGCGTACCTGTTTTTTGATGGCGGAATAAGACACCATCTGATACACCAGCGTGATTACGAGAATAAACAGCAAAAGCACGGAAACCACCGTCGCCGAAGCGACCAGCCGCGCCTTCTTTTCCTGCGTCATTCGCTACTTCTCCCCCGAAAAACCGGATTTTCCCCGTATTTTTCGTTTGTTTTGCTTATTATACCATTTTTTCACCGGTTTTGCAACAAATTGTGACAAGATTTTTCTGGAAAGCAGGAATCCGCCGAACACGCCCGCCGCAAGGTAGAGCCGGAAATCGGGGAACCGGAACGCGTAGGAATACCACAAAAACGCCGCCCCGGCGGCTGAAAAAAAGCACAGGTCAAACGCCCATTCCGCCCGTCCGCGAAAAGGAAATAACCCCTTTACCGCGCCCAACAGGATCCCGAACAGCGCGGATAGCAAAAAATATTTAAACTGTCCGTCCGCCGCAAAAGCCATTTCCCCTCCGAAAATTTTCCGTCCGCCTCCGCCTCTCGCTTGCCATGCGGAAAAAACCGTCCGGCGAAAGTAAGCCCTGCCCATCGAAAACCCGCCGTCCGGCGAAAGAAAAATCCCCTTCCTTTTCCCCGTCAGGCGAAAGCGGAAAAATTTGCTGCGTGTCACGAAAAACGCAATACGTTATTTAAAAATGCGTTTCATAAGCGAAACTTTCTTCGTCCCGAAGCGAATGTTTTCCACCAGCCCCGCCGCGGAAAAAGTCCCGTCTTTTTCGGAAAAGTCGATGACCTTCAAGTCCTTTCCCGAAAGAAACAGCCTGCCGTCCGGCAACGTCAAAACGATGGATTCCGCCGTAAATTCGTCCACCTTTTTCACGCCGGTAAGCGAAATTCGTTTCTGCCCCGTCAGCGACAGCGTGACGAAATCGTTGGTTTCTTTCCTCTCTTCGTTCCCCATAACCGTTCCCCCGCCTCTTTTTCCATAGTTTATTCTTCCATTGCAGAAAAAAGAACCGCCGCGCCCTTTCGCTTCTTTCTCCGGCGGGTAAAAATTTTGCGCAATCCCCCTCCCCGCGGTTGCATTTTTAAAGAACGTATGCTAAAATTGAGGACGAAAAAATTGCGGGAGGCACCTATGCAACCCTTTAAAACCGTTCTTTTCGATCTGGACGGAACGCTGACCGACCCCGGCGAGGGCATCACCAATTCCGTCCGCTATGCCTTAAATAAAATGGGAATCCGGGAGCCGGACACGCAAAAATTGTACCGTTTTATCGGCCCGCCGCTGAAGGACTCTTTTATGGAATTTTACGGCATGGACGAAGCGCAGGCAATGCGCGCCATAGCGGAATACCGCGTGTACTACGGCGATCGCGGGATCAGGCAGAACCGCCTGATCCCCGGCATAAAGGAAACGCTTTCCGCCTTGCATTCCCGCGGAAAAAAATTGCTGGTGGCGACTTCCAAACCCGAACATTTTTCCTACGACGTCTTGAAATCGTTTGATCTCTTGCGCTTTTTTGACGGCGTTTACGGCGCGGACGACAACGAATCGCGCGTGTCGAAAGGGGACGTGCTACGCTATGCAATTGCGAACGCGGCGTTCGATACCGCTTCCGCCGTCATGGTGGGCGACCGCAAGTTCGACGTTTTGGGCGCGAAAGAAGTCGGTATCCCCACCGTCGGCGTTCTGTTCGGCTACGGCACGAAAGAAGAACTGCTTGCTGCCGGCGCAATTTCTCTTATTTCCCGTCCGGAAGAACTGCTGAGTCTCATCGGTTGACCGTTGCAGAGTAAAAACCGGCGGCCGGTTTCCAATTGCGGAATACCGTCAATCGCTCTTGCAAATCAAGACTTTCGGTATCAGAATAAACGACGGGCGCCCGCCGCGGAAAATCCGCGGCGGGCGCCTTACCTTTTCAAAACCCTTAAACTCCTGGCAAAAAACGTCGCTTTCTCCCGCTTTTTATTCTGACAAAAAGTCCCCCCTGCCCGCTTTTCGCCTTGACGGAAAGCGGTGTTCCTGCTCTTTTCCGTCCAATCAGGAAGTCTGCTTCCGCCCGTTCTCCGCCTAAGCAGAAAGGTCGGATTCCGCCCGGCGTTCCCTTTCTATTTTGCAAGAAAAGCGTCGATCGCCTTCCACACTTCCGCGTCGTAATCGTGCAGAAAACTGAAATTTGCCGCGTTAAACCCGTGCGGCGCGCCGGCAATTTCGACGAGGGTACAACTTCTGTAAACCCCCGCGGCTTTTTGGGAATACGCGATAGGCACCGTGCCGTCTTTCGTACCGTGACAGATAAGCACGTTGCCGGTAAAGTTCCCGATTTCGGCAAACGGGTCGTAATTTTTGAGCGTTGAAAGGAAGGCTTCCCCCACCGGAAGCAAGCCGGAAACGCTCCCCGCGCTTTCGTATTCCCGCACCTGATCGGCGATGTTGAACGCCGGATACAACAAAAACAACCCGCGCACGGCGGTCTTCTTTTCTGCAGCGACGATTGCCGAAACCAGCCCGCCCTGACTGCTGCCGAAAAGATAAATATTCTCCTCGTCCACGTCCCCGCGCGCGGCGACCGCGGCAAAGACGGCAGACAGGTCTTCCGCTTCGGTAAACACCGTCATATCCTTGATTTTTCCGTCGCTTTTGGAGGAATAACCGCCGCCGCAGAAGTCGAACGTGCAGCACAAAAAGCCGCGTTTCGCCAGCCCCTCGGCATAATCTTTCAACGTGCTGCCCGTCAGAAAGGCGCTGTGTGAAAGAATCACCGCCGGATATTTCTCCTTTTTCTCGGCAGGGAAATACAACGTGGCGTAAATTTTGTTTTCGCCGCGGGTGAAAAATGCGGTTTCCGTCCGGATTTTTTCCCCGCTTGGGGAAGCGGACGGGCTGACGGACGGATCCCCCGGCGTAGGCTTTTCGGAAGGCAAAGTCGTCGGCTGCCCGCCCGGCAGAACCGTCCCGCCCGGACTACTTGGCTGTGCGAGAGTTTCGCTTGGCTGTGCAGGCGTTTCACTCGGCAAAGCCGATCCACCTGCCCCGGAAGAAGTTCCTGTCGAGGGCAAAACCGACCCGCCCGTTTCTCCTCCCGGCTTCCCGCCGGTGGAATGGGACGTGCCGCACGCCGCGCATAAAAGCGTTGCGCAAATTACGATTGCCGCCAACAACTTTTTCATTTGCAATCCTCCGATTTTTACAGTCCTCCGAAAATCGCGCACGATCCGGATTTTACAGCGCGCTCACAACGCTAAAGTATGCGAAAACCGCGGAACGTCCCTCAAAAATCGTAACGTTCCGCGGCAATTTACGCTTTCCGCAATTCCCGGACGCCCGCCCGAAAATTGCTGTTTATTCTACTTCGTAACCCTGTTTTACCACGGCGTCTTTCAACGCGGCAAGGTCGGCGGTTCCGTCGGTAACGACTACCGCCTGTTCCTTTTCGTGATCGGCAGTCGCCGATTTTACGCCGGGAACGGCAAGCAGCGCGTTCTTCACGCGCCCTTCGCAATGAGCGCACATCATGCCTTTGACTTTCAACGTAATTTCCATATCGTTCTCCTTCCCTTCGGCGCTTGCCGAAAGGTCTTTATTTTTTCGATTTTCAGCGGACGTATCGCATTTTCCGGCACAAGCAACGCCTTTTTCGTTGCCCGAATCGCCGTCTATGCCGCCCTCGCTTCCCGCCCGTTTTTCGGGTTTGAAAAAGTTCAGCCGGAGCGCGTTCATCACCACGCAGAAACTGGAAAGGCTCATCGCGGCGGCGCCGAACATCGGCTGGAACACTCCGCAGATAGAGAGCGGAATGCACACCACGTTGTAGAAAAACGCCCAGAACAGGTTTTCGCGAATATTTTTCAGCGTCGCTTTGCCAAGACGAATGGCGGTCACGGCGTCGCTTAAACTGCTTTTCACCAGCACGACGTCCGCCGCGTCCACCGCGACGTCCGCCCCGGCGCCGATGGCAATCCCGACGTCCGCACGGGTCAGCGCGGGCGCGTCGTTGATACCGTCGCCCACCATGGCGACGACGCCCTTTTCCTTAAACTTACGGACGGCTTCTTCCTTTCCGTCCGGCAGAACGCCGGCAATCACTTCGTCCACCCCGCAGGAAGCGGCAATCGCGCGCGCGGTGCGTTCGTTATCCCCGGTCAGCATGACCGTGCGGATTCCCATCTTTTTCAGCGAAGCGATCGCGGCAGCGCTGTCTTCCTTGACGACGTCCGCCACGGCGATGATGCCCAAAAACCTGCCGTCTTCCGCAAAAAACAGCGGCGTTTTACCCTGATTTGCCAGATTTTCCGCAAGCGAAGCGGCATCTTCCGACAATAAAACGTAGTCCGAAATCAACTTTTCGTTGCCGCCGGCAAGCGTTTTCCCGCCGCGAACCGCCGTCACGCCGCTGCCCGAAAGCGAGCGGAAGTCTTCGGTTTCGGCAAAAGCCACGCCGCGTTCCTCACAATAATTTATCACCGCTTTTGCCAGCGGATGCGCGCTTTTTTCTTCCAGTGCCGCGGCTGCGGAAAGCAACGCTTCCGCCGAGGCTCCTGCTGCGGGCAACACGTCCGTTACCTGCGGCGCGCCCTTGGTGATCGTCCCCGTCTTGTCCAGAACCACCGTCCTGACCTTGCCGGAAACCTCCATCGAAGCCGCCGTTTTGAACAGTACGCCGTTTCTTGCCCCGACGCCGCTGCCCACCATGATCGCGACGGGAGTCGCAAGCCCCAGCGCGCACGGACAACTGATGACAAGCACCGTCACCGCGCGGGAAACGGCTTCCCCTACGGCAAGGCGGCACAACAGCCCGATGACGAGGGTCAGCAGGGACACCAGCAGTACGCAGGGCACAAACACGCCCGCCACTTTATCGGCGATCTTCGCGATCGGCGCTTTGGTTGCGGAAGCGTCTTCCACCATGCGAATGATTTTGGAAAGAGTGGTTTCCGCCCCGACGCCCGTCGCTTCGCATTGCAGATAGCCGGAAAGGTTGGCTGTCCCCGCATAGACGCGGGCGTTCGCTTCCTTATCGACCGGCACGCTTTCGCCGGAAAGGGAGGATTCGTCCACCGCGCCGCTGCCGGAAAGCACTTTCCCGTCCACGGGAATGCGTTCCCCCGGGCGCACCGCAAACACGTCGCCGATGCGCACTTCGCTTGCGGGAATCACGGTTTCCTGCCCGTCCCGAAGAACGGTCGCGTTTTCGGGCGCAAGTTTCATCAATCCCCTGAGCGCGTCCGTCGTTTTGCCTTTGGCGCGCGCTTCGAGCAGTTTGCCGAGAGAAATGAGGGTGACGATCATTGCCGCAGACTCGAAATACAGCGAATGCAGCATATGGTGCGCCTGCATCATGCCCTCTTCGGTCATGGCGCCGGACTTGCCGATCATCACGAATAAAATATAAACGCTGTACAAAAAGGATACGCCCGACCCCAGCGACACCAGAACGTCCATGTTCGGCGCGCCGTGACGAACGCTTTTCCAGCCGGATACGAAAAATTTACGGTTGATTACGAGGATAGGAACGGTCAGCAAAAGTTCCAGCAGTCCTACCGCTACGGGATTGTGGCGGAAGTACGCCGGCAGGGGGAAGTTCCACATCACAAACCCCATGGAAACGTACATCAACAGAACAAGGAAACACAAAGAGGCGACCAGACGGACGACCAGCGTGCGGAATTCTCCGCCGCCGGCAACTTCCCCCTGATCGCCTTTTCCTTTCAAATTTGCGGGCGTATTCTCCCCCGCGTTTTTCAGTTTGCAGCCGTAACCTGCCGCTTCTACCGCGGAAACGATCGCGTCCGCCGAAGCGACCCCTTCCACACCCATGCTGCCCGTGAGCAAATTGACCGAGCAGTCCGTAACGCCGTCGACTTTCCGCACCGCTTTTTCCACGCGGGCGCTGCACGCTGCGCAGCTCATGCCCGTTACCGTGAAAGAAACCATGCTAAGCCTCCTTTATTTTTTCCCTGAAGGCAGACGAACCCCGCTGCGCCGAAACGCGGAATTCCGCATTTCGTTTTGCGTGCAAAAGTTCCGCCGCGGCGGGATTTTTACTTCATCAATTTCTGAACCAGAGTCGCGAGATTGTTTGCCGCTTCCGCGTTGTCCTTTTTGAGTTCTTCCGCAACCGTGCTGCGAATGTGCATGGACAGCAGTTCGCGATTGAACGCGTTGATTGCCGCGTTGACCGCAGAAGTCTGAATGAGCGTATCTGCGGGATCGGCGTCTTTTTCAATCATCGCCTGAATACCGCGCACCTGCCCTTCAATCCTTCTCAGGCGGTTGATAAGCGCTTTCTTTTCGTCCACGGGACGACGAACGCGCTTGGGTTTTTGCGTGGTGGTTGCTTCGGTCAAAACTTCTTTTTTACCTTTCATGACGATCCTCCCGGGGCTTGCCCGATATCTGCAATGCCCGCTTAGTATATTCCCGGCAGAAACCGGAAAAGGTATGCCGCTTTTTTCTGCGCCTGCCAAACGACAGACCCGCCAAAAGAAGTTTTCCGAAAGGGCGTTTCCGCCGCTTTACAAACCCCCATTGATAGCATACCTGATTATCTTGTAAAGATTGTATCTCTAAGGGGAAAGTTTGTCAAGCGTTTTTATAAAAACTTTCGAATATTTATTATATTTCTTGTTTTTCAAATTCGTTAAAAAATGCATTTTTTGGAAGAAAAAGCCCCGGTTTTTTGGAAGAAATGCATATTTTTTGCGGAATTCAACGCCGGCTCGCCCCTCGTTGAATGCAGAAATTTCCTTGAAGTTTTCGCCTTTAGATTTCGCAGCGGAATTCCGACATCTTTGCCCGTGCGGAAAACGGAAAACCCCTCCGCTTTTTGGGCGAAAAATCATTTTCCCCGAAAAATCTCCGCGGCAGTTTTGCCGCGGAGATATCTGTTTTCTATAAAAAATAATACCTTGCACGAACGCTGCGGAAACGCAGATTCTCCTTGCGCAAATAGTTACACGGGCACGCGTTGCGTAATCACCTTGCACAAACGCCGCGGAAAACCGCAGACACGGTGTAAACGCCCGCACACAAACAAGAGTCGGCACGCAAACCGCGTAGATCCGCTTAGTCCTCGTCCTCTTCTTCGGGCAGAACGACGTTGTGCCAGACTTCCTGCACGTCGTCTAAGTCTTCCAAAAGGTCTACCATTTTCATAAACTTTGCGGTATCTTCTTCGGAAAGTTCCACCTTGTTCTGCGGAACCATCTGCACTTCCGCTTCCAGAAAGGAAAGGTTCTTTTCTTCCAGCGCCTTACGGACGGCGGAAAAATCGGAAGGGGTCGTGTAGACAATGAACGCGTCGTCCTCGGTCGCGACGTCGTCGGCGCCCGCTTCGATGGCGATCTCCATCATATCGTCTTCGGTAAGATTCGGGGTACGTTCTACAACCAGAACGCCCTTTCTGTCGAACATAAACGCAACGCAGCCGGTCGCCCCCATAGCGCCGCCGCATTTATCGAACACGTGGCGCACGTCGCCCACGGTACGGTTTTTGTTGTCCGTCAGCGTTTCCACGATGACGGCGGACCCGCCCGCGCCGTAACCTTCGTACGTCAGAACTTCGTAATTGGTGCTGCTGAGTTCGCCCGCGGCTTTTTTAATACTGCGGATAATGTTGTCGTTGGGCATGTTTGCCGCTTTCGCTTTGGCGATCGCGTCGGCAAGTTTGGAGTTGACGTTGGGGTCGGAACCCATTTTTGCCGCAACGGCGATTTCTCTGCCGATTTTGGTAAAGATTCTGCCGCGCGCAGCGTCCGCCTTGCCTTTTTTCGCCTGAATGTTATGCCATTTGGAATGTCCCGACATAATAAAATTCTCCTATCTTTGATTGATTAAAGTGTATAAAATGACCGAAAGACTGATTGCCGCGTTCAGACTCTCCACGTTTTTCTCCATCGGGAGAGAAACGGTTTTGTCCGCCGCGGCGGAAAGCTTATCGCTCACGCCGAAGGCTTCGCTCCCGACTACCAGACAAAAGGGCTTTTGCACCTTTGCCGAAAAGACGTTTTCGCCCGCCATATCGGTCACGACGACGGGGAGCGGACGGATAAGCGGCAGCAATTCCTCGCGCTTCCCTTCGGTCACGCGCACGAAATAGATCCCGCTCATACTGCTGCGGATGACTTTCGGGGAAAAACAGTCGCAACAGTTTGCCGCAAAAACTCTTTTCACGCCGCAGGCTGCCGCCGTGCGGAGAATGGTACCGACGTTGCCGGGGTCGCGCAGCCCGTCGAGAAACAGACAGGTTTCTTTTGCCGGGCTGAGGTCTGCCGCCGGTTTTTTCAGTACGGCAATCACCCCTTCCGGAGAAACTTCGTCCGAAAGTTTGGAAAACACCTCTTCCGAAACGGGAAAAGTCAACTTTTCGGGGAACTCCCCCGCAAGTTTTTCGGTCGCGAAAATCGTGACGATCTCCGCCCCGAGGGCAAGCCCCTCTCTGACCATCTTTTTCCCTTCGACGAGAAACAAGCCCTCGCCGTCACGGTATTTTTTTTCTTTCAAAGCCGCCGCCTGCCGGATTTTCGGGTTGGACAGCGACCGGATGGTTTCGCGCATAAAAACCCCGCTTATACGCGGAAAAGCCTTCCTTTATAAGAAAGAAAGGCTTTCCGGTAATTACGTCGTTAGTTGAGTTTCGCTTTTGCCTGATCGCAGACGGCGGTGAAAGCCGCTGCGTCGCTGACGGCGAGTTCCGCAAGGACTTTGCGGTTGAGTTCTACGCCCGCCTCTTTCAGACCGTGCATCAGTTTGCTGTAAGAAAGACCGTTCATACGAGCGGCGGCGTTGATACGAGCGATCCACAGTTTGCGGAAATCTCTCTTCTTCGCTTTTCTGCCGACGTAAGCGTACGCCTGCGACTTCATGACCGCCTGGCGCGCTACTCTGTACAGTTTGCTTTTGGCTCCGAAATAGCCTTTGGAAAGTTTTAAGATCTTTCTACGTTTTTTAACGGCGTTGACGCCTCTTTTGATACGCATGATTTAAGCCTCCTCAGTTCGCCTTTTTGTAAGGAATGATTCTCTTGATATTGTTCTCCTGCGTGGTAGCGAAGTAGCCGACCTGGCGGAGGTTACGCTTTCTCTTTCTGGACTTTTTGGTCAGAATGTGGTTCTTCTGGGCATGATACATTTTGACCTTGCCGGATCCCGTAACTCTGAAACGCTTTTTAGCGCCGCTATGCGATTTCATTTTAGGCATAATCGTGTTCTCCTTAAAATAAGTATTTCGTTGTATTTCCGCAATCCATAAAGGATCCGGAGTTTAACCGTTTCCCTGCGGGTCGAGCATCATGGTGATGCTTCTGCCTTCGGTCAACGGTTTTTTGCTCATTACGGCAACGTCTTTCACCAAATCGTAAAACGTGTTCATCACGTCCACGCAAAGCGAAGAGTGCGCGTTTTGTCTGCCGCGCATCCGAAGCGTCACTTTTACTTTGTTGCCCTGTTGCAGGAATTTGGTTGCCTGCCGGGCTTTGACGTTCATATCGCCGGTATCGATGGTCATGGAAAGACGGATCTCCTTGATCTCGGTAATCCTCTGATTCTTTTTTGCTTCTTTTTCCTTTTTCAGAAGTTCGAATCTGTATTTTCCATAGTTCATCAGTTTGCATACCGGAGGAACGGCGTTGGGGGAAATCTTGACAAGGTCAAGTTCCTGTTCGTCGGCTAGCCGCAGTGCTTCCTGACGGGAAACAATGCCGAGCTGCGCTCCGTCCGCACCGATCAGGCGGACTTCCCTGTCCAGAATCGCTTCATTGATCTGATGTTGGTCTTTAATGGTCTTGTACCTTCCTTATGAAAAATTAAAAGGGTTACCGCATGGTAACCCCCAAAAAGACGTGATAACGTGCGCGGCACCCCGCGCTTGGTCGTCTGATTGAGCCGTAGAACGCAAAAAGTCTTACGGCGAGAAGGGTCACTTCTGCTTACCGTAAGACATTTTACGCTATTTCAGCCCGTTTGTCAACTGTTTTTTGCCGTTTTTCCGTAGAATTTTAACTTTTGTATGCAAAAAAACGACTCCGTACAAACATTATACGCGATTTGACGATAATTTTCCCACTCGGACTTTTTCGCTGCGCTCAGCGAAGCACCTTTTCCGCTACGCTCAGCGAAGCACCTTTTCCGCAACTTCCTTCTGAATACGCTCCAAAAACGCTTCCTTGGTCATAACGCCGAGGTCGCCTTCCGAGCGGTCGCGCACGGCAAACAGTCCGGATTCCTTTTCCTTGTCGCCGAGGACGATCATATACGGAATCTTTTCCATCTGCGCTTCGCGGATCTTGTAGCCGATTTTTTCGGAACGGGTATCGCTTTCCGCACGGATGCCGTAGTTGCCCAGTTCCGCGGCGACTTCTTTGGCGTAATCCGCCGTGCGGTCGGTCAGCGACAGCACTTTGACCTGCGTCGGCGCCATCCATACGGGGAACGCGCCCGCGTATTTTTCGATGAGGAGCGCCATAGTGCGTTCGTAGCAGCCGATGGAACTTCTGTGAATGATGTAGGGGCGTTTCTTTTCGCCGTTTTCGTCCACGTAACTCATATCGAAGCGTTCCGCAAGGAACATATCGATCTGAATGGTCAAAAGCGTATCTTCTTTGCCGAACACGTTTTTGATCTGAATATCCAGCTTGGGTCCGTAGAATGCGGCTTCGCCCTTGGCTTCCTTATACGGCACCTGCAAATCGTTCAAGATACGCTTCATTTCGCCTTCGGCGTACTCCCACTGTTTGGGGTCGTTGATATATTTGTCGGTATCTTCGGGATCCCAGCGGGAGAAGCGGTAGGATACGTCGCCGTCTAAGCCGGTGCATTTCAGCATATAGCGGCAAAGATCCAGACAGCCCTTGAATTCCTGTTCGAGTTGCGAGGGCATGCAGACGATATGCCCTTCGGAAAGGGTGAACTGACGCACGCGGATGAGTCCGTGCATTTCGCCGCTGTTTTCGTTGCGGAACAGCGTGGAAGTTTCGTTATAACGGCAAGGCAGGTCGCGGTAGGACTTCAACCCGTTGTTATAAATGGTATACTGGAAGGGGCAGGTCATCGGGCGGAGCGCAAGCACTTCGTCGTCCTTTTCTTCGTCGCCCATGACGAACATGCCGTCCTTGTAATGATCCCAGTGTCCGGAAACCTTATACAGGTCGCTCTTTGCCATATACGGCGTTTTGGTAAGCATATAACCGCGGCGCGCTTCCTCGTCTTCCACAAAGCGGGAAAGAATCTGGAACAGTTTCGCCCCCTTGGGCATCAAAAGCGGTAAGCCCTGACCGATGGTTTCGTCGGTCATGAAAATGCCCAGTTCTCTCCCCAGCTTGTTGTGGTCGCGGCGTTTGGCTTCTTCCTGTCTGGCGATAAATTCTTCCAGTTCGGCTTTCTTTTCAAAAGCGGTGGCGTAAATTCTCGTCAGCATCTTGTTCTTTTCGTCGCCGCGCCAGTAGGCGCCCGTGATGGAAAGCAGACGGAACGCCTTGATCTTTCCCGTCGAGGGAAGGTGCGGTCCGCGGCAAAGGTCTACGAATTCGCCCTGACGGTAGAAGGAAATTTCCGCGTCTTCGGGCAAATCTTCGATAAGTTCCACCTTATAGGGTTCCTTCAGCCTTTTCATATATTCGATGGCTTCGTTTCTCGGCAGAGTGAAGCGTTCGATTTTGAAATCGGCTTTGATGATGCGGCTCATTTCGCTTTCGATTTTTTCAAAATCGTCGCGCGTGATGGGCGTGGTAAAATCCACGTCGTAATAAAAGCCGTTGTCCACCGTGGGACCGATGGCAAGTTTGCTGGTGGGATAAATGTTTTTGATCGCCTGCGCCATGACGTGCGAGCAGGTATGACGATAGACCTGCAGCCCCTCTTCGTCTTTCAGGGTAACGATCTCCAGCGCGCCGTCTTCTTCCGGAACGAAAGAAAGATCGACCGGTTTGCCGTTCCATTTTGCGCAGGCTGCGTTTCTGTAAAGCCCCTCGGAAATGCTCTTTGCAACTTCGCCCAGCGACTTGCCGTTCTCTACGGAAAGCACGCTGCCGTCTTTTAACGTAACGTTCATATCTTTTACCTCTGCTTTCGCTGATTTTTTATATTGTAAGAAAATAAAAAACCGTCCTTAAACTTTCGTCTAAGGACGGCGTAATTGCCGCGGTTCCACCTTATTTGCCGGCAAAAGCCGACCGCTCTTTTCAAGTTTTCGCGCCTTGTGCGCCCGGCAAAAAAAGCGGTTTCCGGCTTCCTTTTCCGTCGGGCTTGCACCAACCGCCCGATCTCTGCTGTCACAAAGTCACCGTACTTGTCTTTTCCTTTCCGGATGAAATTACGTTCATTATACCGCTTTTTCGCAAAATGTCAAGGGTTTTCCCCCGTTTTTATAAATTTTCCTTAATTCGCAGCCGGAATGCGGCGGGGTTTCTCCCTGCCCGGCGCAGGCTTTCCCTTTAAAAAATGCTTTTCCTGCGCAGACAAATTTTCTGCAGATTTTTCGCCGCGGCACCCGGCAGCGGTTTGTTTTTCCGCCCGGCAGTCTGCTACTCCTCCCGTCAGTCTGTTGCTCCGCCCGCCGTTATCCGTTTTACATGCCGCCCGTTTTCAGGCGCTTTCCCCGCCCGGATTTCCCGGAACTTTTCAAAAGCAGCACTTTGCCCTTGTTTTTGCGATAGAACAGTTTCGCCGCTTCCTGCATGAAAATAAATCCCGCCGCGACCGCAAAAATTTTCAGCCAACAGATAAACGGCAGCGGCACGGTGGAAAACGCGCCGCCCGCCTTTTCCACAAACAGCACCTGAAACGCCGCAACCATAAGACACCCGAGGTAAGTCGCCTTTCCAACGCGGAAAGAAGAAAAGGCGCTTTCCGCACCCGGACTTTTCAAGCACAGCGCGTTTGCCGTATTGAGCAGAATGAACAGCGAGAACAGGGCGGAATCCTTCCCCGCGGCGCCCGCGCCGAGAAAGTCGGAAAACTGTTCCAGCATAAACAGCGTGCAGGAGAAACACGCGAAAAGCGCGATACGTACCCACATTTTCGGTGACACGAGCGCTTCTCCGCGCCGGGGCGGCGGCAGTTCCATCAGCCGTTCGTCCACCCCGCCGAGCCCTAATGACAGGGCGAGAGGACCGTCCATCACGAGGTTGATCCAAAGTAGTTTCGTCGCGTTGAACGGCGCCGCAAACCCGAAGAGCAGCGAAAACAGAATACACCCCACCGCGGCAAGGCTGGCGGACACCTGATATAAAATGAACTTGCGGAAGTTTTTCCCGATCGTCCGTCCGTACGCCACCGCCCGCACGACCGACGAAAAGGAATCGTCGGTCAATACGACGTCCGCGCTTTCCTTTGCCACGTCGCTGCCGCTTTTGCCCATGGCAAAGCCGAGATCCGCCGCCTTGATGGCGGGCGCGTCGTTGACCCCGTCCCCCGTAACGGCGACCACTTCACCGTTTCGCTTCAAAGCGTCCACCACGCGTTTTTTCAGCGCCGGCGTACTGCGCGCCACCACCCGCACGTTTCCGATCGCTTTTTGCAGACCTTCGTCCGAAAGTTTTTCTAAGTCTTCCGCCGAAACCACCTCCGCGGCGGAATCGATCAACCCCAGTTCCCCCGCGATGGTGGACGCCGTCGCTTTATGGTCGCCCGTCAGCATAACGACGCGGATGCCCGCCCGCTTTGCCTTGCTTACCGCCGCTTTAGCGCCCTTTCGCAAGGGGTCGGCAAGAACGGCGTACCCGTCGAAAACCAACGGTTCCTTTTCGGTATCGAGCGACCCGCCGTGTGCAAAACACAGCACGCGCGATCCCTTTTTCTGTTCCTTTTCCATAGCGAAGGTCAGTTGCCGTTTTTCCTTTTCGGACAGAAACGCGCGGGCAAGCAGCACTTCGGGCGCACCCTTAAAATAGCAGACCGTTCCCCCGTTTTCCGCAACTTCGGTCGCCATATATTTCCGGTCGGAAGAAAATTCTGTTCTCCCCCGGACGGGGAACCGTTTTCTCAGCGTTTCCGCCCGGACGCCGCGCGTTTCGGCATAGGCAAGCAGCGCCCGCTCGGTTGCGGAACCGCCGCCGGAGGCGCCTGCGGTCGCGGTGGAATTGAGCGCCGCGTTATATAAAACCGCGATTTCTTTAAGGGAAGCGTTCGCCCCGCAGATCTCGCCGAAGCAGATTTTTTTGACGCGCATCTCGTTTTCGGTCAACGTCCCCGTTTTATCCGAACAGATGACGGTGACTTGCCCCGCCGTTTCGCATGCTGCCATTTTTTTGACGAGAGCGTTTTCTTTTGCCATTTTTACGGCGGAAAGCGCCAGCGACACCGCCACGATGGTGGGAAGCCCTTCCGGCACCGCCGCGACCAGCAACACGACCGAGGAGATGAACGCCGCCGACAGCGCGGAAAAAGAAAATCCGCCCGAAAGCGCCAGCAATAGCGCCTGCACTAAAAACACGACCGCGGCGGAAACCGCGCCGAACAGCGACAGTTTTTTGCCGAGGTCGGTCAATTTTTTCTGAATGGGCGTGGTTTTTTCCTTTGCTGCGGAAAGCGCCCCCGCAATCTTGCCGAGTTCCGTACGCTGCCCCGTGGCGGTGATCAGCATAGTTCCCGCCCCGCCGGCGACGAAGGTTCCCGAAAACACGCAGTTTTTACGCTCCGCAAGCGGAATATTTGCCGGCAGGACCTCTTCCGCCCGTTTTTTTACGGGGTGACTTTCCCCCGTAAGGGAGGATTCGTCGGCGGTAAGGTCGCGGGAGAACAGCAGTTTGCCGTCGGCGGGGACGCGGTCGCCCGCCTCCAAAAACACCACGTCGCCCGGCACCAGTTCTTCCGCCGGGAGATAGACTTTTTCTCCGGCGCGCAAAGTTCCGTGTTTTTCCCCAAGTCCAAGACTTGCAAGCGCCTCGAACGCCTTTTGCGACCGCCCTTCCATCCAAAGCGTGATGGCGGTGGAAAGCGCGATGGAAAAGGCGATGCCCGCCGCCTCGTAAAAGTCGGCTTTCCCCGTTTTGAAAAGCGCGCCGAGATCGCTGCCGAGCGTGATGAAAAACGCAAACAGCAAAATGAGCATCAAGGGTTCGGTCAGCGAGCGGAAAACGCGCTTGAAAAGTCCTTCCTTTTTTCGCTTCTGCAGCACGTTTTTCCCGTACCGTTCTCTGTTATTCGTTACCTGCTCCGGCGAAAGTCCGTTTTTTTCGTCACAGGAAAACAACGCGCAAAGTTCCGCGTTTTTTATGGTATGAACGTTCATTTCCCCTCCCGCGATTCGTCGTTTATCGTTTTCCAGTATATGAAAACGCCCCCGGCTTTAGAAGCCGGGGGCGCGCGTTTTCTTCGTCCTTTCTCTATTTTGTTTTATCTGTTTCCGTCCCGGACTTTCGCACGGGGCGATGACCGCAAAGAGGACGCACCGCGCTTTATGCGCTTTGCCCTTTATAATCCGCGCTGTCCGAAAAGGGATCCGCGCTTCGGAATTTAATTTCGCTTTTCTCCCTGTCCGCTTACAGTCCCAGTTTTTCGATGTCCACAAGCAGCTGTTTGCTCTGGCGGTCGGTCAGAAGTTCCTGATTGTACTGCATAAACACCGGGCAGGAATTTCTGGCAAGGAAGGTGACGAAACTTTGCGAAGAAACCAGTGCGATTAAAAGCGCGGTGAGTTCCTGTCCTTTGCCGAACGTGCTTTCGATAAAGGCGATGGCGTTTTCCACCCCCGATTTGACGAAAGCGGCTTTTTCGCGGCTTTCCTTGCCCGCCAAAGCGTAGGCTTCTTCCAGCGCGGCGGTCGCGTCCTCGCCGCTTCTTGCCGCGGTCAGCGTGCCGAGCAGGCGCAAATTGACGTTCTTTTCCTTTTCTCCGCCCGTCTTTAAGGCAAGTTTTTCTTTAATCTCGTCGATCTTTTCTTCTAAGAAAGCGTCGGTTTCGCCGTCGCTCATCATGGCGCCGGAATAGACGGGTTTTAAGGCTCGCTCGAACGCGACCGCCTCCACCGATTCGCGCGCCTTTTGATTGACGCTGCCGGACAGCACTTCGATGACGGCAAGACGTTCGTCGAAGGGCGCCGCTTTCAGTTTTTCCGCGCCTTCTCCGGCGTATTCCCCGGCAAGAATCTTTTCCACGTCGTAGTCGCGCTTGTACTGAATGGTAAGCAGGTAGCAACGGAAAAACTCGGTCGCGATTTCGTAATTTTGCACGTATTCGTAGATGAGAGGCTGCGTGATTTCAAACCCCAGTTTTTCGTACATGGTGATGGCGACCGAAACGTCTTCCCAGCCGCGGGGGGTCACGAAACTGACGCCGTCCACCGTTTTCTGCACGGAAAACAAACTTTGCGGCTTTAAACCGAGGTAATACAGCACCGCGGGATGCACGCCCGCGTCGTAAGCGTATTTTTTCCAGACGGCAAAGTCCGGTTCCGCTTCCACCTTTTTCACGCGGTCCAAGGTTACGATGTCGAAATCCTTGACCGACTTGTTATATTCGGGCGGGTTTCCTGCGGCGACCAGCACCCAACCTTCCGGAATTTTATGCGGGCCGAATTTTTTATTCTGCAACAGTTCGAGCATTGCGGGCGCCAGCGTTTCGGAAACGCAGTTGATTTCGTCGATGAACAAAATACCTTCCTTCTGCTTCTGGCGTTCGATGGCGTCGTACACGCTGTCCACAATCTCGGAAAGGGTGTATTCGGTGACCGAATACTGCTGTCCGCCGTAGTTTTTCTGTTTGACGAAAGGCAGACCGATCGCCGACTGGCGCGTGTGGTGCGTAATGGTGTAGGAAACGAACCCGAGGTGCATTTCGTCCGCCACCTGCTTTACGACGGCGGTCTTCCCGATACCGGGCGCGCCGATGATAAACAGCGGGCGCTGGCGGGCTTCTTCCACCTCGTAGGCGCCGAACGGTCCCCGCGCAAGATACATTTTTACCGTGTTTTTAATCTCGTCTTTTACCTTTTGAATGTTCATAACGCTTTTAACTCCTCTTCTCCCACGACTAATTTCATTGCCCAGGACGGGACTTCCCGATCCATATACTTCTCATCTGCAAAGACGAACGCCACGTCGTACGGCGGCATCTGTTTGGGATAGATCCCCTTGCCGTCCGTAAAATACAGCACGCCTTTGACGCGTTTGAGTTCCCCCTTTTCCAAAAGGTCGTCGATATAGGCAAACGCCTGCCTAAAATCGGTACCGCCGCCGCCTTTTAAGGTGAAACGTTCCATCAATTCTTCAAAATCTTCGTCCGAATCCACCACCTCGTCCGCGCGCACCGCGTCGTCGCATTGCAGAATGCGGAGGTGGAACCGCCCCACGCCCGATTCCTTGACCACGGCGTAGGTTTCCCTTAAAAACAGGTCGGTCAGCGCTTCGTACGTCGAACCCGACGTGTCGATGACGATCACGAGGTCGGAAATGCCCGGCTGCTCGCGATATTCCAGATTTTCCACAAGCGGCATATTGCCGTAAAGGGACAAGCCGTAGGAATAGAAAATATAGTCGAATTCGTCCGGGTTTTCCTTGATGATCTCCCGCTCGGAAAGCATTCTTCTCAAAAACGCGCGATAGGAAAACTTGCGGCGGGTGTCTACTTTCAGATCTCTCGACAGTGCGTCGCTCGCCGCCGTCTGGTTGAAAAATTGCAGATCGGCAAGTACTTTGCCGGCGATCTCTTCCCAGTCCTCTTCGGAAGAATCCTCCTCGCTCTGGCTGTTGCCGTTTGTCGCGTCCCCCGTATCGTATAAAAAGAAACAGTGGTCGTCCTCGTAAAAGGGCATGCGCCCGGGCAGAATCCCGCCCGCCGTCTTGCTTTTTTCGAGGTCTTTATAAATACCTTCCGCCGTCATGACGACACCGCGGTTTTTCATTTCGTCCAGAATTTTTTTGCGGGACTCCTCTTTTCCGTCCGAAAGAAAGGGCAGGCGGAAATCGTCTAAAATGTTCGCGACGTGCATATCCGAAGCGAGATCCCAAAGATCGGGATATTCCTCTTTTTTCCCCCGGCAAAAGTGCCGGAACACACAGTGCAGCATAAGATGCACGGTCACGCGGTTGATCTTTTTATAGTCGGCGGCGTAGGTCTTCAGCAGCCATTTCGCGTTATAGTACGCGCTTTCGCCGTCGGTGGCGGCGGTGCCCGGCAGATCCTCCGCCGTGGGGACGAACTTCAACTTGTTCATCGCCAGCCACAGAAACTTTAAATTGAGATAGATCTCCGCACGGACGCTTTCCAGAGCGCGTTCCGCAACGCGGATCAGATCGTTTTCTTCCGCCAAAATCATTCCTCCATCAGCCGCGCGATCTCCTCGTTCGACTGTACGTTATAAAAGAAGCCCGAAAGGAGCATTTTGTCGATTTTCAATACTTTTTTGGCAAATTCCACGTCCTGCTTAAAGGCGTTGGAAAGATAGCGCATACTGCGGACGTCGGCTTTGATCGCCGCCAGCATGACATCGGCGTTTTCGGAAAACGCCTCCCGGAAGGCGGGATCCGCCAGCACGTCCACGCTTGCCGTCACCGCGGCGATCCCTACGTCGGTGTCCGTTTTTAGGGGACCGTCCGGGATAAAACGGTACGTTTCGGGTGCGGAAGAAAGCGCCAGAAGGGTCAATTCTTTCTCTTCCCGAAAGTGCGGCAGCAGGTATTGATACGCCTCGCCCGAAAGTTCCAGCGCGCGTTTTACCAGGGCGGGATCCTCCTGTTTTTCCTTGGGCAGGCAGGTGATGGAAGCGGGGTTGTGTTTCAGGGCGCATTCCACCACTTCGGGGTCGTTATATAATTTTCTCGAAACGTAACTTAACACGGGTTTTTCTTCCCGCTTGTCCGCGGCAAGGGCGGTCATGACGATTTCTTTGTCCGACCGGAGCAGGGGCGAAGCGAAAAGTAGCAGCGCTCCGTCTTTCTGCACCGCAAGGGTGATAAGTTCGCGATCGTAATCGAATTCCTCCGCGTTCTCCTTAAAATGCTTGATGCAACCCTTTTTATTGCCGGAAAGTTCGCTTTTCAGACGATGTAAAATTTTATCCGAATCGGTTTCTTTTCTCTGCTTGTCGGCGTAATTCAAAAGCAGCGGCATAATTTTGAAAAGACCTTTGTCCGCCGCCCATTCCGTCCTCCTCCGGATCTCCGCCGGGGTCAGAATTTTGTGGTTTAACAGCAGGCTGATCACTTCGTAATCGTCCTGCAGGGCGTATTTTTCAAACAGTTCTTCCCGCTTTTTCAGGTTGCTGTCCGAAGCCTTTAAGATCGCGACCAGTTTTTCGCGGTCGATGGTAAGCAGATCCAGCCCCGACTGCATGACCAGAATAATATGAAATCCGTAATCGGCGATGCCTTGAAAAACCTCGAGCGGAGTGTCGTTTTTCAACACCCCCACGCGAATCACGCCGCCTCTTACGCCAAGTTGCCGTTCCAGTTCTGCTTTTTCCATATCCTTTCGCTCAGCCCCGTATTTTAAGAAATTTACCGCAAAGCCGTTCTCATTTTTCTTTTAACTCGCGGGATTCCAAGGAAAAACCCGGTCGTTTTTCTCTTTCGTTTTCTTCTTATATTTTCTGCAAGAGTAATAGTATAGCACGTTCGGCAGCATTCGTCAACGATTCTAAATGAAAAAGGGAAATTTTGCTTTTGCCGACGGCTTGCAAAAGGAAAAGAAAATCCCCCGGTCTAAGAACTTACTTTTCCGGTTTTTAAGAACTGCCCGGCAAAAAACTGGCTTTTCCGGTTTTAAAATCCCGCGAGTGCAGACCTTGCTTTGGAGTTTAAAAACCGCACGTCTAAAAAACTTGCTTTTCCGCCCGCAGCGCGGTATAATTGCAAAAGAACCTCCGCTTCTGCAAAAGCCCTGCCATTGCAAAAGCCCGCTTCCACGAAAGGCGGAAAAGAGGTTCTACCTTAAAATTTTTGCCGGCAACCACCTGCGGCAATACGGGAGGCGATTTTTTGCGCGCCGATTTCCATATGCACTCCGTCTATTCCGACGGCGAAAAAACACCGGAAGAACTGATGATTCTTGCAAAATCCGCCGGCGTCCGGCTGCTTTCGATCACCGATCACGACGTCAGCCCCGACCCCGGGGAATTTTTCTCTTTTGCAAAAAGCGCGGGGCTGTTTTTTCTGCCCGGGATCGAATTTACCACCTTCGATAAGGAACAAATCCATATTTTAGGCTACGGCTGCCGCCGGACGGAAGAATACCTCGCCACGCTTTCCGCCGTCCTTCGCGGGCGGGAGGAGCGCAACCGCATCATTTTAAAAAATCTGGCGGCGGTAGGCTGTCCGTTGCGCTTTGAGGAGATCGACCGCAACGCGAGCAGTTTTTTCGGCACGGTGCAGATCATCCGGCAGTTGGTGCGCCGCGGATACGTCAAAGACTATGCCGACGGCATGGCGCGCTATTTTTATACCGGCGCCCCCGGTTACGTAAAGGAAAAGCGCCTTTCCCCCAAGGAAGCGGTCCGCGTGATCCGGCAGGCGGGCGGCGTCCCCGTCCTCGCCCATCCGGGAAAGATGAAAAAACTCTCCTTTCCAGAGCAGGAAAAACTGGTAGCAAAGTTGAAAGACGAGGGGCTTTTCGGCATAGAAAGCCACTATTCTTCACATACTGAAAGCGAAACGGACGCTTATATCCGGCTGGCGAAAAAGTACGACCTGTTCTCTTCCGTCGGGTCGGATTTCCACGGTCACGAGCGCCCGGAGCACGTCGGGACGCCCGCCCACTCCCTGACGGAGGAGGAAATCCAAAAACTATGCGAAGCGATCCACGTTCCCTCGCTTTCCGCGATCGAAAACGAATATTGCACGGCAAAAAAATAACGGGAGGATTGCCCCTCTGCGGGGAAAATTTGCATTTCCGCGATTGCGGGGAACTCCGCGTTTTATCCGCCTGCACGGGAAATTGCGTACCCCCTGCCCGCGCCAGACGCGGCGGACTGCCCGCCCGCAAAAGAAAACTCCGCCCCCTGCTTGCTATTTTATGTCTTCTCCCCGCGGCGCTTGCGTTTGCGGGATTTTTTTCGTCCCCGCGCATCAAAGGGGACGTCCGCATCTGCGGCATTCCGGTCGCCGGCTGCACCGAAGAACAGGCAAAAGAGCGCCTTTCTCCCCTTTTTTCCGTATGGGAAAGCCGAAGCCTTACCGTCGTGTTTTCCCCGCCGGACGCGGGCGGCACAATTAAAACGCAGCGCGTCTGTTTTTCCGCGCCCGACCTGCAGTTTTTCACCGATTTTGGTAAAGTTTTCGCTAAAGCGCGCAAAGTAAAGCGCGGCAAATCGGCGGATTTTTCCCTTTCCGCAACCTTTTCTTTTCCGAATATTACGCAAAAAATTGCCGAAGTCTGCCGCAATTTTTCCCGCCCCGCAACCGACGCAAGCGTTCGATTTTCGCCAAACGGTGCGCAAAAATTTGAACTTTTACCCGAAAGCCCGGGCTATTATCCGGACGAATACCGACTGCTTGTCGACCTTCTTTCCGCGCTGCCGAACCTTGAAAAAGGCGACGTTACGGTGCGGGCGCGCTTCCGCACAGCAAAACCGCGCGTATTCCGCAAGGATCTGGCACATTCTTACGAAAAACTTGCCTCCTATACCACCAATTTCCCCCTGTCCGCCCCGGAGCGGAAGCACAACGTGGCGCGCGCCGCGGCAGCGCTGCACGGAGCGGTTATTTTACCGGGGGAAACGCTGTCTTTCAACGCCGTCGTGGGCGAACGCACCGAACAAAACGGCTATCTGCCCGCCAAAGTTATCCGCGCCGGCAAGTACGAAGCGGGCGTGGGCGGCGGCGTTTGTCAGGTTTCCACCACGCTGTACAACGCGGGGGTGCTTTCCGGGCTGAACGTAACCGAATATCATCACCATTCCCTGCCGGTATCCTACGTTCCGCCTGCGCGGGACGCCATGGTAAGCTTCGGCTATGCCGACTTAAAACTGAAAAACGACGACCGTTTTCCCGTCTATCTTTTTGCCGAATGTGACGAAAATCGCCTGACGTTCACCTTTTTCGGGAACCGGAGAGCCAAAACGACTGCCTTGGAATCCTCCGTTTGCGAAACCTTAACTCCTCCGCCGCCCCTTGTGGAAACCGACGAGCAGGGCTTATTTCCCGACCTGTTTATGGGGGAACGCCGCACGCTGCAATTTGCGCAGAACGGCTACGTTGCGGAGTGTTATCTTGTCGAAACCGAAGGTTTGACCACCACCCGCACCCTCCTTCGGCGGAACACCTACCTCCCCGTGCAGGAACGCGTCGTGATCGGCACCGCGAAAAAGCCGACGCAAAATCTCCGGCGCTCCAAGCCGCCGGTAACCCCGTGAGAAAAAACGCCGCAGCAGTCGTCAATAAATTCAACTCCCGCAATTCCGCAAAAAACGTCCGCCTGCACCGACATAAAATGTTTTCGGCGGCAGCGCCATAAAAGGAACCCGTCCGACGATCCGGAGATGTTTCTTTATTCCGAAAAATCACCCGCCGGAAAATCCGGCAATTCTTCATTACACCTGCCCCGCAGGGTTTTCCTGCGGGGCGCTAAAACGTAACACGGGGGCGCAAAACAAAAAAGTTCTGCGCCCCGTGCGCCCGTAAGAAAAGGCGAAAAAGGCGCCTTTTCGGCAGGAAGAGTAACGGGCGGAATCCCTGCCGGCAATCGTTTATAAAAATCAGCCCGCCGCCCGCTTGCCTTTTGGCAAGCGGGCGGCGGGCTATCCGGTTTAAGTAATTCGTTTTCGGCTTTTTACAAGCAGATTTCTGTTTACACGCGAATGGCTTTTCCGCCCGTCAAAACGATCATTTTCACGGCGTCGGCAGAGAAATCTTCCGCACGCACGGTCAACACTTTATCCAAAGAGCCGCGCGCCAGCACCTTGACCGCCTTTGCGTTTTTGGGCAGCAAGCCTTTGCTTTTCAGCGCTTCCAGATCGACGACGTCGCCGGAAGCGAACGCTTTAGACAGCGTATCCACGTTGACGACGTGTTTTTTCCCGACCGGAGCGACCGAATCCTGCGCGCAAACGGCGCGATAGACTCCCCTCGGCGTTTCGGTTGCGGCGACTTCCGCTTTCTCTTCGGCAGAAGTCTGTTCCGCTTCTCTCACCGTCTTTTCTTCCGTGGTCGCGCGTTCCATCATCTCGGTTGCCGCTTCGTCGCTCAGAAGGCGATGCGCTTCGGCAGCGGTGACCTTTTTCATAACGGGCGCGGGCGCTTCTTCTGCAGGGGCAACTTCCGGTGCGGAAACACCTTCTTCCGCAGCCGCCTGCTTATTCGCAACGACGCGGTAGGTCGGTTCCCCCGCGGGAAGGGCGAGTCTGTTCGACTTTTTCACCGGCTTCGGCTTTCTTTGGGAAAGGTAGGCAAGCGCCAGTACCAGCAAAAGCGCCAGAATGATACCGACGGCAGTCCATTTTCCGCCGTAAAATACAAAAGCAAGCGGCGCCGCGCTGAAAAGACGCGTCCCCCGTCCGGTCGATTTCTGTTTTTCGTCTTTTTTGTGTGTGTAACCGCATTTTGCTTTCATATATCTTCTCCTTATCAATCTCGTTTTCTCTTGGCGAAATGCCGAAACCTTACCATAATGCACCCTTGCGGGAAACTTTTGCCGCAAAGCAAAAAGGGCTTTCCGCCGTCCGCAAATTACAGACGAACCGGCGCACCCAGCTTCCGTTTTGCGGAACACCTATGGCAATTCTTCATTCGTTTCAAAATTATACTCTTTTTTCTTTCCTTTGTCAACAGCAAAATGCGTTTTCCCTAAAAATTACCGGCAGCGAAATTTGACGACCGCAGGCAGCAGCCGCCCGACCGAGGGGGAATTTTCTGCGAACTTTCGTTTAAACCGGCATATTCTCGTTTTGCACATTCAAAAACGGCGCCGGAAAGCGCCGTTTTTACCGTTACGATTCTTCTTTCGAGCAATGCTTCCGGTACTCGACCGGTCTTAGCCCGGTTTTGCTTTTAAACACCAGCGAAAAATATTGCTGTGAAGAAAAGCCGAGCATAGTGCAAATCTTTTTCACCGGTACGTCGGTGTACTTTAAGGCGCGTTTTGCCGCGTCGATTTTTTTATCGGCAAGGTATTGTATGGGCGACACGCCGAATTTCGTGGTAAACAGTTTGGACACGTGCTGACGGGAAAGATGCAGTTCGTCGCTGATTTCGTTGATGTTTTTGCTGGAATACACCGCGCAATCCAGAAGTTCTTTGATCTTATCGGCAAGCGAATAGGAACTTTCGATATTCAGTTCGTCCCCCGCCCTTAACAGAATGGAAACCACCAGTTGGAAAATCGTATTCACCCGCGACAAATTGGCGACCCCGCTGGAAGCGGTTTCGACCAGAGCGTCGAAATACGCGCCCGCGTCCGGACAATGGATCACGATTGCCCGCGCCACGCCGGTCTTTTCCGCAAGGGCGTCCACGATCGGCGAATTGAAATTCATCCAGGTCTTCGTATACGGATTTTTCTTGTCCGTATAGTAGTTGTGCCGATCCCCTTCCCGAAGATAGACGATATCGCCTTTCCTGACCTTGATTTTTTTATCGCCGGAAATCAGATATCCTTCCCCTTCGTTGATGAATTCCATGACCGAAATGTTGGATTTTTCACGATAGACGTAGTAATTTTTGTTGGGATAGGTTTTCCCGATCATCAGGACTTCCAACGGATATGACAGTTGAATTATATATTTGATTACAATAAAAAAGGTTATGCGGCATTTTGACGCATAACCAAAAATCCTGCATAGCCGCAATAAAATGCGGCTATTTTATGTCGAAAAATAAAAAAAACTTTCTAACTTAAACCCGTTTTGGGGTTCAAATTAGAAAGTTCTTGGCGGAGAAAGAGAGATTTGAACTCTCGCTACGATTTCTCGTACTACTCCCTTAGCAGGGGAGCCCCTTCGGCCTCTTGGGTATTTCTCCAATATTTCAACCGGTACTTTGTTATCATAACACATTTCCAGACAAATGTCAAAGCATTTGCGAAAAGTTTTTTCGCCTTTTTGAAAAAGAATTTTCCGCGCGCCGCTGCGATAAGCGACGGCGCGCTTCAAAAACGTAATTATTGCCGATGTATGGTTTGTCACGGCAGCCGTGCCGACCTATAACCTGCCCTGCTTCAGATCCCCTTGATTGCGGGATAAAACTTTGCAAAGCGGCGATATTTTTCTTCCAGTCGGGAAACCGAATCCTCCGACGGCAAAATTACCTGTTTTTCGCCGGTAACGCGCTTTGCCGCATCCTCCACCGAAGCATATGCACCGCAGCCAACCATGGCGAGAATTGCCGCTCCATAGGCGGGTCCCTGCTCGGTTTTGGGGATACGTATGGGCAAATTCAGCACATCGGCAAAAATTTTTCGCCAGGTTGCACTCCGCGCGCCGCCGCCGCAAAGACTGACGCTTTCCGGACAAACGCCGCCCTGTTTTGCAATTTCCAGGCAGTCACGGATGGCAAACGCCACCCCTTCCATCACCGCCCGGCTCATTTCGGCGCGCGTCGTCGTGTGCGACAACCCCAAAAACGCCCCTCGCACGTTTACGTCGTTATGCGGGCAACGTTCTCCCGAAAGATAGGGCAAAAACAACACTTCCCCGCTGTCTGCAGCGGCGCATTTTCTTTCGTCCGAAGCATAATCGTCGCTTTCCAAAATTTCTTCCAGCCACCATTTCCGGCAACTTGCCGCCGATAAAATGCAACCCATCCGGTGCCATTTGCCGTTTGCGTGCGCGAACGAATGCAGCGATCCTTTTTCATCCGTCCCGAACCTGTCGCTGCAAATGAAAATCGTGCCGCTGGTGCCGACGGAAACGCTGCAATCACCGTTATTGACCGTTCCGGTCCCGACGGCTGCCGCGGCATTATCCCCCGCGCCGATGACGATTTTTACGTCCGGCGAAAAGCCGAACCGCTCCTGAGCCCACGGCAAAACCGTGCTGACCGCAGCGAAACTTTCTTTCGGTTCCGGCAGGCAATGTTCCGAAATTTGACATACGTCCAGCATTTTTCGTGACCAGCGCTTGTTTTTTACGTCCAGTAAAAGCGTCCCGGACGCATCCGAAAAGTCGGTTGCAAAAATGCCGGAAAGAAGATACGCAAGGTAATCTTTCGGCAGCAGAATTTTATCGATCTTTGCAAAGTTTTCCGGCTCGTGCTTTCGCAGCCACAAAAGTTTCGGCGCGGTGAAACCCGCAAACGCGATGTTTCCCGTACACTCTAACAACGTTTTTTTGCCTATAACGTCGTTTAAGTAGGCGGTTTCCTCCTCCGTCCTGCCGTCGTTCCACAAAATGCAGGGACGAATCACTCTGCCGCTTTTGTCCAACGCAACCAGTCCGTGCATCTGTCCGCCGAAAGAAATGCCGCGAACAGTCTTTCCCGCACCGCCGGAAGTCAGACTCTCCAACACGAAAAGCAGCGCGGTTTTCCAATCTTCCGGACTTTGTTCCGTCCAGCCGGGCTGCGGATAGCGGACGTCATATGCGGCGGAAGCCTCTTTCAGGAGTTCTCCGTCCTCCCGCACCAACAGTCCCTTGAGCGACGAAGTGCCGAGATCGATCCCGATATAAGTATTCATAACACACCTCCAAAACAAGGCGGTTGCCTGTTTTTTAGTATAACGCTTGCACGAATTTCGGCACTACGTCAGCGCATTTGCGACACATGCAGATCTTCCACCTTGCCGGACGCGTCTTCAAAATACGCGCCGAACCGGTTGGGATCGATACTCTCTCCCGATCTCCAGGACGAAACGTAAATGCCGTTTAAGTACAATTCGAAAAATTCGCGTCGAACCAAAAGCAAAAGACGGACGGTTTCCGGAATTTCCGCTTTTTGGTACAAATCGCCCACAAACACCAGGTTCGGACCCCATCCGTCCTTGACAAAGCCGAATTCCACCCTGCCGCGTTTACGGTTGACAAAAACGCCCGGTCGTTTTCCGTCCGACGTGCCAAAATATACGCCGGCACCTTCCCCATCGGCGATCGTCAGAGCCGCCGTTACGATTCTGCCGTCCGACAGGTCGGAAAGCCCGCCGCCCACGCTTCCGGAAAGAGGCATACCTTCCAAAGCCGCAGACGTGCCGAGATTTTCAAACCGCAGGGCGTTTTTCTCGGCAAAAAACCGCATAGGAGGAAGTTTTCCCACGTTTTTGACAAGCGCAGCGCCCTGAAAATACGACTGCCCCGCCAGCTCTTTTCCGAACAAAACGTCGTTGACCGGATTGTATTTCAGGCGCAGACGATAAGGGCTTTCTTCCTCTAAAAGCTTTACCGTACCGACCCAACCGTCCGGTCCGTTATCTCCCCAGATATGGTAATACCAGGTCTGATCGCCGACTTTAAGCGGTCTGCCGACGGTGACCATGCTGACTTTTTCGTTATTGCGGGTGCCTTGCAGCATAAAATCTCCGTCCGGCAGACGATAAGGTCCCGTAAGGCTGTCTGCCGTAACGTAAAAGGTGCCGCCGCTCATATCTTCGGAAAGACTGTCGAACCGGAAGCCGAGATAACTGGACGTACAGAAAAGCACATAATGCCTGCCATTCAGTTCCACATGCTCCGGCACCTCGAACGCGGGGAACGCGTCCGTATCCGGAAAGGCATTCGGCAAGCATCGCCAATGCAAGCCGTCCTCGCTTGTCAAAAGCCCCAAAGAACCGCTTTTGTTCGGCAGTTTGTTCTGCAACGTGTTGGAAGTGACGAAGCCGTAATAAGGCGCGCCTTTGTCTTCCGTCGCGTCCACGATCCCCACCGAATCCCACCGGGGAATGGTGTTGGAAATATCGTCCGGCTTGTCCATATAATACACGCCGTCCGGCCGGCATACCGCCCCTTCGATGCGCTTCCAGTTCAGAAGATCTTTGCTTTCGGCAAAATAGACGCGCTGCGTGCCTTTGGGCTTTTCTTCGGAAAAATTCATCAGATAGCGATCGCCGATCTTTTGAATCATGCCGGTGCCGATCCATTCCGCCTCCGGACTTTTTTCAAGCACTCTGCCATATTCTTTCCAATGAACGCAATCGTCGGAAATCGCCAGATTGATGCCCTCCCAGCCGCTTTTCCCTAACAGTTCTTTACGCAAACTGAGGTGGTAGAGATAATATTTCCCCTCGCGGTGCAAGATCCAGCAGTCCCAGAGTTTGTAATTTTCGGGTGTAAAAAGCATGCGTACCTCCGGTTATAAATCTTCCAGCCCGAGTTCGACCGTCTGCCTGACGGCGGCTCCCGCCGCAAGATCGCGGTAGCGGAATTCCCCGTCCAGAAAAGTAGTGGCGGGTTCCAGCCCCAAAGCGTAATCGCCGCTCGCCATGCTTTTCCATTCCACAAAACAGGGCAGGCTGTCGCCGGAATAGGAAAGCGTGGCTTTGATGCCGCTGTCCGGACTTTCGGCAACGACATGCGGCGTTTTCAGCGTATGAAAATAAACAAATTCAAACAGATTATCTTCCGGCGGCTGCATTTTTTTGCAGCTTTCGGCATGCCGCGCCGCAATTTCCGTGCGGGAACGCGTACTTTCGGCGTCGAAACAAAGCGTCGTGTTTTCGGTCAGGAAGGGATAGCCGAAATTGACGTGGTACAACATACAGTATTTTTCCGTCCGGAATCCGCGGTTTTGCAGCTCGTCTTCCACACGAATAACCGCAACGTCATGCGGCAGGGTGATCGTCCTTTTCAGGCAAAGATCTGCGCCGAACAGTTCGGTAAAGCGGACTTTTCCCTGCACGATAAGATCGCCCTCTTCCGTCACTTCGGCGCGCAGGACGGTTGCCGGAATGTTGTGCATCGAACCGTGCAACGGAAATCCCTCCCGGTCGCCCACGCTTTCCGGTCCGCAGGTATAAAGCATGCCTCCGCAAAACGCGCGGGAAAACTTTGTTGCGCAACCATCGTACCCGTTTTTGGTGAGAAAACTGACGTTTCTGCCGCGATAGCATACCTGCCCGACGTCCAGCGCCTTACTTTCCAGAACGTCCGCAGTCAAGAACCGGTTGTGCAGGCGAAGGACGGGCATTCCGTCCCCTTTCCCGCCGCAAAGGCGCACGCGGTCGATGCCGACGATCTGCGAAAGATTCCCCAGATAGCGTGCGTCCACGATTATTCCACCTTAGGCGCGCGGACGATGTTTTTATCGGTAAACACGTCGGTTTCGTCCGTGCTGTGGGTGGAAAACTCCGAAACGACGGCGCCTTCCGCCCCGGCGCGGAACCAATGCCAGGTACGCGGATGAATGGTATACTGCTGCCCGGGATGCAGAACGACCTCATGGAACACAGTCACGTCCGTTGCGGGGAGGTCGATATTTTCCACGTTGCGCTCCCCCGTCACATACAGATGCACCACGCCGTAGCGCACGCGGAAGGTTTCTTCCTTGCCCGGCTGCCCGTTGGTTTCGACATGCATATGCTCGGGGCAGGTCTGGTGCGGAAACAGCACCATTTCTTTGGCGCAGACGCGGTCGGTATTGACGTAAGTTACGATTTCCAGCCCCACGTTGTCCAGTTTTCCGAGCCCGAAGTCCGCAACTTCCACATTTTGCTTTTCCTCTTCGGTTAGCACGATGTGCGCCTTTTCGTACATTGCAAGCGCGCGGGTCACCGCCTGCAGATATTCTGCCTTTTTCATAATTATCCCCCTTTACGCCTTGTTTGCGGAACCGAAAATATCCATTTTTTCCGCAACGGCTTTTTTAATTTCTTCTACTTTACGGTTTCTCGCGTTCAGATAATCGACTCCGTTTTCTGCGGCGTATTTCATCGCGCGCGAACCGGCAAGACACAGATCGGTAAAAATATTCACCTTGGAAATGCCGTGCCGGATAGAATTTTGAAAGTCTTCCTTGCTCAGTCCGCTGCCTCCGTGCAGCACCAGCGGCGCGGGAACGGCGTTTTTGATTTCGGTTATGCGGTCGAAATTCAGCACAGGCTTGGTTTTGTATTCCCCGTGCGCCGTACCGACGGCAATGGCAAGCGCGTCCACGCTTGTGGCGTTGAAATAGGTCACGGCTTCTTCTACCGTCGTATAACGATCGGCTTCGTCTTTGACGCCGGCATTGCCGACGTGCCCGATCTCTCCCTCGACCGTCGCGCCGAACGCGTGCGCGATCCTGACAATCTCCGCGGTTTCTGCAACGTTCTGCGCGTAAGGCTTTGCGGAACCGTCGAACATGATCGACGAAAAGCCCAGCCGAAGCGCCTCCATGCACCGTTCAAAGGTCAGACCGTGGTCGTAATGCACCACGACGGGCACGCTTGCGGCTTTTGCGCGGGCGATGACCGACGGCGCGATGAGAGAAAGTTCGCCGTACGGCAGCAACACTTCCGCCGTGCCGATAATGACGGGGGAACGTTTTTCTTCCGCGGTTTCGATTACCGCCTGCAGCATATCGGTATCCGTGGTGTTGAAAAGTCCCACGGCGTACCCTTCTTTTTGGGCTTTTTGCAATACTTCGATCAGATTGACTAACATATCTTTTTCTCCTTATAATCCTCCGGATTTCGCTTTGGCGGGCGCTTTCCTTTCCCGGCAAGCCGGGGAAATTATTCACCCGGTACAGGGTAAAAATCGCTCTCCCGGCGCGGCAGGGAAACGATTCCCCGCTCACCCTTTTCTTTTCAAGTCTTTACAGACGGCTTTGACTTCTTCCGCCGTACACAGCCCGCCGACCGCGTCCGCGCTTCTGAGCGAAGCCACCGCCACGGAAGAGGCGAATTGCAGCAGCGAAAGGTCGTCCATGTCGTTGTAGATCCCGACAAGGGCGCCCGCGCAGAACGCGTCCCCCGCGCCCGTCGTCCCCTTGATAAACCCTTGCGGCAGATCGTACGACGGCAGCCGCGTTACGCCGCGTTCGGAAGCGCAGACCGCAACTTCGGGTTTGTGAATAATCACCCGTTCGGCTACGCCTCTCTTTTTCAGCAGCGCCGCCATTTCGCCTGCGTCGCTTTCTTTTTCCATACCGAGCAGCCGGGAAGCCTCGATTTCGTTGATAATGAGGTTGTCCACATAGGGTAGCAAAGGCAATACCCCTTGGTAACTGACGTTGTCCCGACTGACCAGATCGACGGACGTGCGGATACCGCTCTCCTTTGCCTTTTTCAGCAGCAGCAAACCGTCGCCGCCGTCCATTTTGTCCAGCAACAAAAAATAACCGAGGTGCAGCATTTTTGCGCCGAACGCCTTAAGATCGACGTCCTCCGCACCGAAATGCGCGTTCGCGCCGTTGTAGGTAAAAAACGTCCTTTCGCCGCCCTCCACACTCATAACCAGCGTAAAACTGGTACCGTGCCGCGTATCGTCTTTCATTCCGCCGACGTCCACGCCGGAAGAAGCCAGCCGCTGCTTTACGTAATCGCCGTCCGCGTCCTTTCCCACTCTGCCGCAGGCGTATACGGCAAGGTCGGGACAAAGGGCTTTTAAATCCAGCGCCACGTTCGGCACGCAGCCGCCCACCGATTGCGAATACCCGGAAACGGGCGACAGTTCCCCTGCCGTAGGATAATGCGGAATGCTGTAAATTTTATCGACCAGCGTACTGCCGGCAACGATAATTCCTTTCATATATGCTCCTTTTTCCGGACAATCGCCCGAAAACGTCTTCTGTTTACCAAAAATTCCGGAGGTTTCTTTTCCCGGCAGCGTCGGAAAAGCCTTTCCTTCCGCGATAGATGACGGCGCTTTTGCGATAGACGACGGCGCCCGCCTCTATCCCGCCGCGGCGGAACCCTTTCTTCTCCGCGTAGCGAAACGCATTCTTCCCCGCGCCGAAGAAAGTATCTCTTGGAAAGCAAAATAATTCCTTTTTCCGATAACGTTGACAACGTTGTCATATTGCAGAAGAAGTATAACATAAAAGCTTGCGCCTGTCAATATGATGGAAAAATAATTCATAAAATTTTTTGTAAAAACTCCCTGTCCGGCATGCGGCGCTTCTTCCGCAAAGGCAGAGCAAAAAGACGCGTTTCGGGATTTTCGGGCAAACGAGAAATCCGCTGTCCGGCATGCGGCGCTTCTTCCGCAAAGGCAGAGCAAAAAGACGCGTTTCGGACTTTTCGGGCGTGCGAGAAATCCGCTGTCCGGCATGCGGCGAACGGGTTTGCGCGGACGCTTGGGGAACAAAATTCCTATGATAAAGGGACGGAATCTCTATATAAAAGCGATTCCGCCCATGAGGCGGACAGGCGGAAATAAAAATTTATGACAACGATTTCAAACCGGTTGACAACGCAGCCCCCGGAGATTATAATAGGATTATACTATCGTTATTTTAATTGAGGAGTGTGCGTCCATGTCGTCTTTGATTGATGTCGCAAAACTTGCCGGAGTATCTCCGTCCACCATATCGAGGTACATCCGCAACGCCTGTAACGTTTCGGACGACAAAAAGGAACGTATCAAAAGCGCCATCGCGCAGCTCGGCTACGTTCCCAACATCAACGCAAGCATCTTAAAAAGCAATCGCTCCAACCTGGTAGGGCTGCTGCTCCCCGGCGAACACAATATGTTCTTTTCGCTGCTCATCAACCGCCTGTATCAATCCCTGACCGGCAAGCAGATCATCGTTTTATATTACAAAGATTCCAGACACGTCAAAGAAGGCGTGCAGACTCTGCTGTCGCTGAAAGTTTCGGCGATTCTGTTTATTCCGGTCAAACATTCGGACACCATCACCAACATGGCGGATAACAGCGACTGCTATTTTCTGCAGCTGTTTGTAGACAGTTTCCCGCAGTTCGACTCCTTGACCATCAACGATAATCTCGGCACCTACCTCGCCACGAAAGAGTTGCTTGACGCCGGACATCGCAACATCTTGCTGATCGACAAAAACAACGACGTTTTCGACGAACGACTGAAAGGCTACAAGCGCGCTTTTTCGGACAGCGGGCTTGCGTTCGATCCCGGAAACGTGTTAAGTCTGCAGGAGGAAAGCGAGTTTGGCGCCGCCCTTATGACGCGCTGGCAGAAAAACCGCCCCACCGCCATTATCGCGGTTACCGAAGTACTGAGCCAGGAATGCTGCCGCATTTTACAGGAAAACCGCATTTCTATCCCGGACGACGTGTCGTTTATCACTTACGACGACAGCAAATGGGCAAAGCTTTGCCGCTATACCGCCGTCTGCCAGCCGCTGGAAGAGGTGGTTTCCACCATCAACCGTTTCGTTACAAAAGCGGAAACCAAATCGCAGGAATCCCCCGAAAAAATCGTCATCGACCCCATCATCGTCGAAAGACAATCCGTAAAGAAAAACGAGGAATTATGAAAAATTTATCCCTGTACAACGACTTAAAGCGCCGCTTTTCCGGCGCCCCCGCAAGGCGTATATTCACCGAACTGGACTACGCCCTGCAATTGAATAAAGCCCTCGGCTTTATTTTTTCGGACGTAATTGACAACGTTATCATTTATCTGGACGGTTTGACAAACCTGACCGAAAACGACGTTTTCCGTGCCGAAGAAATGATGGCGGAAGTCGGCAAAGCCGCCAAAAAGCAGCAATGCATCTGCGTTTCGCACGCCCATATCGACGTCAACTGGCTGTGGGGATACGACGAAACGGTTGCGATCACGCTTTCGACGTTCGACACCATGCTGAAGCTTTTAGACACCTACCCCGCGTTTACCTTTTCGCAAAGCACGGGGTTTGTGTTCAAAATCGTAGAAAAATACCGCCCGGAAATGCTGGAACGCATCAAAAAATACGTCAAAGAAGGGCGTTTTGAGATCACCGGCGCCACCTTTGTGGAAGCGGATAAAAACTCCCCTTCGGCAAGCTCGCTTTTGCGCCAGACCGAATACACCAAACACTATCTGGCAAAAATTTTCGACAAAAAGGAAAGCGACTTCGTTATCGATTTCGAGCCGGACACCTTCGGCCATACGCTGTACGAACCGGAAATTCTCGCCGCAAACGGCATTAAATACCTGTACCATTGCAGAGGTAACGATCTGCCGCCCGTCTATCGCTGGTTCGCCCCGAGCGGGAAAAGCGTGCTGGTCTATCGCGAACCGTTCTGGTACAACGGCGCGGTGGAATACGGCGATTTTGCGTTCGTACCCGATTTTTGTAAACGGTACGGCACAAACAAGGCGCTCCGCGTGTACGGCGTGGGCGATCACGGCGGCGGCACCACCATGCGCGACGTGGAACGGCTGCTGGAAATTGCTTCCTATCCCATCATGGCGGACGTCCGTTTCGGCACTTATCTGGAATTTTTCGAGTATCTGGATACGCTGCCGGACGTGCCGGAAATCCGCGGCGAGCAGAACGATATTTTTACCGGTTGCTATTCTTCCGCATCCGAAATCAAACAGGGAAACGAGGAGGCGGAAATCGCGCTTTACGAGCAGGAGTTGCTTTGCCATGCCGCCGGCGAGCGGGAATTTGACAACCGGCGCGCGGTAGAACGCATTCTGGTCAATCACTTCCACGACGTCATTACCGGCTCCGGCGTAGAAGCCACCCGCGTTTATGCCCTGGCAAGGCTGCAGGAAGCGCGCGCCGAACTGGGCGCCTATAAGGACGAGGCGCTGCGCAGTTTTGAAAAAAGGCTGAACACCCTGCCCCTTTACAGCCGGCTTCCGGAAAAAACCGAGGAAACGGCATACGGCGCAGGCGTGGGCTTCGGCGCGAAAAACGTCAATTTCACCAACTATATCGCCTACGGAAAAGAACGCGCTTATGTAGTCATAAACCAACTCAATTTCCCGCGAGAAGTCACCGTAACGCTGTCTTTATGGGACTACTATGGCGATGTTTCCCGCCTGAAAGCCTACGATCCGGACGGAAACGAACTGCCCTTTGCCATCCGTTCCCGCGAGCCGCAATTCTACTGGTATCACAACTTCCACGAAGTCACCCTTTCTCTCTTCCTCGGCGCCATGGAATACCGCGCCGTCGTCTTGCGGGAAGAAGAAATCTCCCCCGTCCCGGAAATCTCCTACCCTCCGCTTTATCAGCGCACCGAACAGACCTATGGCGACGTCACGCTGGAAAACGAACGTATCCGCGCCCGGTTCGACAAACGCACCTTTGCCTTGACAGAACTGACCGACAAAAAGACCGGAGAAAACCGCATTGCAGGCGATTCCGGCTTCCGCCTCTTTACCGAAGACATTACCGAGCAGATGACCGCCTGGTATGTGGGCAGGATCAAATCCGAACAGAACGTCAACGTCAATCCGCGTATGCTCGCAGTCACCAAAAACGCAGTCTGTCAAAGTCTGACCTACGAACTGCGCTTTTCGGCATCTTCCATGACTGTAACCGCCTCCGTCAATAAAGGCGAATCCGGCGTACGTTTTCATGTGGACGGCGATTTTAAAGAACTCGGCTCCCCCGTGGACGGCATTCCCGATCTGAGATACGCGCTGCGTGTTGCGGACTTTACCGAAACCCTTTCCGACGCCGACCCGGGAATTATCAAACGCCCCGCAAAACCGAAGGACGTCCCCGCGTTTTCGTTTATCGAAGCAGGCGGCGTTATGCTGATCGGCAAGGGAAAACACGGTTTCCGCGGAGAAGACGGCACGCTTTCGGTCTGTCTGCTGCGCGCCTCCTGCGACCCGCACCCGGCGCCGGAATACGGCAAACGCTCCTTCGATTTCGGCGTATTTCTTGCTCCGGAAAAAACCATAGACAAATTGCGCCTGTCCAAAGACTTCCGCATTTTACCGATCGTCTGTCCCGTAGGACCGCATGCCGGCAACTTGCCCGTAACCGGAAAAATCGCGCAAGATATTCCGGAAACCGTCGTTTGTCTTTCCGCCCGGAAAGACGACCTGACTCTTTTCAATCCGGAAGAAAACGAGATCTGTTTTTCCCTGTCCGGAAAAACGCAGACCATGAAAGGGCAGGAAATCAAACGTTTTTGCAAATAATCCGCGATCGGGAAACCGGAATCGCGCCAAAAGGCATAAAATCCGGCGCTTTGCAAACAACCGGCAGTTCATAGGTTAGAACCCGGCGCTTTTGTAATAACCGCAAAAAGACAAGCACCCCGTAAAAAAAACGCCGCGCAGCCGCCCGATCGGGCGGCTGCGCGGCGTTTTATAGTTTCCCCACGGGCAAGAAGTTTACATACAAAAAGGGAGAACCGCAGTTCCCCCTTTTTTCTCCTTAAAAAGCGACGATTATCCTGTTTTCGTTCCCGCTTCCGGGCGGCGACAGAAATCTCTTAATGCCGTAAATTTTCCGCTTGCCGGTCAAAAACTTACTGATCGAAGCCCAGACGTCTGACGATCAGTCTGCTCTGCAGGTCGGAATCCACGTTGGCAAACGCTTCTACCGCGATGATGACGTCGGTCTTGCCGAGCATTTCCGCCGTGGGAATAAAGTTGACAAAGTTGTCGCCCGCACCGCCGGTGATGGTGATAATGCCGGACTTATCGTCCTGCGTTGCGGTAGCGCTGGTGGAAGCGTTCAGCTTCATGACGTGCGGGACGTAAGCGCTGCCGTCTTCGTTCAGGACGTAAACAACGACTCTGAAGTAAGAGGTATCGGCAATGCCGTCAAGCGCGTCGTTGGGTTTGATCCACACGCGGAATTCGTTTGCTGCGGCAGGCGTGGTATATTTGAAGAACAGGGCGTTGGTGACGCCGTTTGCGCTGTTTCCGCCGATATTGTTGATCATGTATACGAGCGAGGGATCGACAAGGTCGTTCAATGCGACGTCGTCCGCTTTATAAAGGTGCATCTTGGCGGCGGTCAGATCGTCCGAAACGTTATCGGCGTTGGTTTTGCCGGACCAGGTACAGTCAAGCGCCGCGGGGAATCCGCCGAGGTTTCCCATACTGCCGACGGTAGCCAGTTGTTCCATCGTAAGACCGTACAGCGTTTTCGCCACAACGGTGACGTTGACGAATTTATACAGTTCCCCGCAGGACACTTTGATCTGCGTATTTCCGGGAACGACGCCGGTCACAAGACCGTTGGTTCCTACGGTAGCAATACGGTCGGAAAGCGTTTCAAACGTAAATCCGTCTTCGCACGCGACCTGATCGGTAATTTCGATGGTGAATTCTTCCCCGCCGGCAACGGTGATCGCTTCGGGGACGGTAAAGGAAGTAGCGGGCGTGGGCAGAACGCGGACGGTAACGGTCAGCGTCTTGTTCGCTACTTTGCTGTTGGTAATCGAAACGGTGCAGGTGCCCTCTTCGGTGACGTTCGCCGCGGTGATCAGCCCGGTTGCGTCTACGGTTGCGACTTCTTCGTTATCCGAAACATACGTCCATTCGCCGCTTGCCGCAGCGCCGGCGGTTCCGCAGGTAATCCGGCTGGTGCCGTTTGCAAACAGTTCGACCGTGGGTTCGCTGGTCAGATTGAAATCGGGAGCGTCGTCATAGATAAAGCCCAACCGTTTGATACCGAATCTGTCGGGAACGGTTGCGCCCGTACCTTTGAATTCCACCGAAATAATCACTTCTTTGCCGCGGATATCGTTGGTTCCGTCGGTAACGCCGAAAACAAACATGTTGTCCGCAGGCGCGCCGGCAATGTGTCCGTTCAGCACGTCGTCCACGTCTTCAAATCTGATCCAGCCGTTTTCGTCCTGCGTCAACGTGCCGAGATCCAGTCCGGGCATTACAAAGGTTTCGTAAGCGGTATAATCCGCGTTGAAAAGATATGCCGCCATGCGGAACATTCCTTTACCGGAAGCGGGAGAAATTTCCAGATCGCTCTTGGAAGCCCAGCCCCACAACCGGAAAGAGTTGGCAAGTTCGCTGACCGTCGTTTTATAATATACGGTAGCGCTGAACGCGTCGTCCGCCGCCGCGTTTGCGGAAGACATCACGACGACGTAATCGCCGTTATCGATGGACGCGTTCTTGCCGGACACGCTGCCGCGCAGCGTTTTTTCGGTCAGCGCTTTGTTGTTTTCAAAATCCATTTTTCCGGCGGTGGCAGCCGCAGTCGCGCCGTCCCAGGCAATGTTGGTCAGCGCGCCGATCGCTCCGTTTCCGATGCCGACGTCCGTCCAATCCAAAGCGGCGGTGTTTTTCAGGTTTTTGTAGGAAACGTTGTTAAGTTTGTTCTTTTCGATGACCGTAACGGTAAGCGTTTTACGGACGTTGCCGGCTTTGACCAGGATCGTGGCTTCGCCTTCCGCAACGCCGGTGATCGTACCGTCGTCCGCAACCGTCGCGACGGTCGGATCATAACTGGAATACGTAAAGTCCGCCTCCGTTAAGCCGAAAATTCCGGAGATCGCAATCTTGTGGGTTTGATCCACATTCAGCGTGACGGAATTTTCGACGGTGAAGTCGATCTTCTGATACCCGCAGACGCATTTCCCCCGGTCGTCCGGGGTGTGCGCCGTTTTTTCGGTCGTATCGCCGCAGAGAGAACAAACCTGCCAATGCGCTTCGGCGTCGAATTTGTACTCGTAGTTGTGTTTGCAACCCTTTTCGCAGGCAACCATAGCGAATGCCATACAGCAGACGCACATCGCCGCGAGCAAAGCGGTCGCGAGTTTGTGGAAGTTGGTCTTTTTCATTTTGCTTTACCCCTTCATTTTTTTTATTTTTACAGAAGAAACTTCTGCAGATCCCTGAATCATCAGTCCGACGACGCCCGACGTATAGTCGTACATTCTGGAACTGAGCGCGTATTCGTCGTCCAGATAGCACACGCAGGCGGTGCCGTCCACGATCACGCGGAGATGATGTTTTTTGTCCGGCATGTTTTCGATCGGGCGCTCCACGCAGATGGCATTGAGTTTATACTGCGGAAAATCCGGAAACATTTCAAATACCAGTTTCCCGGTTTCCGGTTCCACAAAATACCCGTACGATACGTCGTTTTCTTTGTCGGCGTTCAACAAAACGCCCACGCGGTTGGTGCCTTTTTTGTAGGAAAAGTCCATTTCCACGCAGTACACGCCGGACTGCGGCTTGTCGCCGTACAGCACCTCTGCTTTTACGCCGGTGGAAAACGCCATCGACTCCGGCACGTTGCCGTCCCGATCGGCAAACGCGACCGGAATTTCCTCCGTAAAGGCGTTTTTCACGCCGTCCGGACAGGCACAGGCAAGCGTTCCGTCCGGGCGCTGCCGGACTTTATGCGTTTCCAGAGCGCCGCCCCATTGCCAGTAGCCTTTATCGACGCATCCTTCCTTGGTGGGATTCCAGCCGATCACATAACGGTCCTTGCCGTCCGAAACGGTCTTTGCGGCATAAAAGGCTCTGCCGTCAAACCGGTCGTCCGCGGGCTGTATCCACGGTCCGTCCGGCGATTGCGACATCACGTACCGCGTGATGTTGTAATGGGAAAATTCCGAAAACACCTGATAGTACCGGTCGCCCATGCGGAAAAAGTCCGGACACTCGTGCGCGTAATACAGTTCGGGAGCGAACGACGCGCCCTGTACCTTCCATTTTTTATTGTCTTTGGAAGTGAGCAGAATGGTTTCCCCTCTCCGGTTTTTCGGACTTGCTTTTTTGCGTGCGGAAAGCAGCATTTTATATTCGTCCGCTTTTTCGTCATACCAGACGAAAGGATCGCGCCAGTCCGCGCTTTCGTATTCTTCGGTCAGGTTGCCGAACGTATCTTCCGGCACCTTTACAAAATGCTCCAGATCGTCGCTTACGGCGTGCATGACGACCTGTATGTATCCGGGCACCATTTTGGTGTTATGCCCCGTATACCAGATGTGGTATTTGCCCGCTTTATCTTTCAGAACGGAACCGGTAAAGACGTACATATCGTACTCCTTGTCCGTCCCGCGCGGCAACATTTCCCCGTGGTCTTTAAAATGCACAAAATCCTTGGTCGTTACTTTGAACCACGGCGTTCCCTCCCCGTAACGAACGGGGTCGCGATAGTCCAGCAGGTAAAAAATGTGGAATTCTCCGTTTGCATAGTAAGGAATCGCGTCGGCAGGCCAGCCGTAATCAGGCTTAAAAAATATTTGCTGCATACATGCCTCTTTTCGGGTGTTAATTCTCTTTTTTTACGATGGCGTACGCTTCGTCTTCGATCCAGCGCTCGCTTTGATCGGTATCGAACAGACATCTGCGGAACATCAGCGAAACGCCCATATAATTCCCCGCGGATTTGTTGCCGATCTGATCCTGACAGACGACAAAGGTCACGTTCTGCCCGCGGTATTTTTCCACGTCGATATTGATGAACATATCGGTATTGTTGGTCATTTCTACCCAGCCGGTACAATCCGCAACGCGATATTGATCGTCAATGGCAAGAATCCGGAACTTTGCCCGGTCGTCCGGGAAAGGATGTGCGCGGAAAACATACTGCATTTTTGTCGCGTCTTCGGGTACGGCGATTTTGGAATAAACGCAGGCGTTGGCGTCTCCGCCGTTCACGTCGTCGTCATCATAAGTATCGAAACCGACCATCCAGATCGCCCAGCCGGCGTCCGAAATGTGGCAGGAGGAATTGGAATCTTCGGAAAGGACGCGTTTCCAGTCGTTGAACGCGACTTTATCCGTTTCAAAATCCATCAACGTATAACGCACGGCGGTAAGGGCGTCGATGTCGCTCTTTTTGATGAGCCTGGTGACGTATTCGCTTTCCTCCTCGGTCACATGCACCGTCATGGTGCGGGCGATGGACGGATTATGCACGTTAGTTACGGTAATCGTGACCGTTCCCGCCTTTTTGGGCGAAAGCGTACCGATTTTATCCACGCCGCAGACCGCCTCGTCGTCGGAAGCAAACGTAACTTCCTTAAAACTGGTTTCAAACGGCTCGAACTGCGGCGTAACGCGATACATGGGATCGTTGACCGAAAGGGTGATCTCCTGTACTTTCAGCGTCATGTCGTCCACATCCAACGGTCCGACTTCCACCGTGATCGTCTTTTTTACGGACGGCGCCGCGGAGGAAAAGATCGTAACGCTGTATTTGCACCCGGCCACCGCAAGCGGAGAAACCTGTACGAAATATTCGCCGTTTTCTTCCGTCACGCTCACCATATCTTCTTCCGCGCCGTCAAGAGCGGTCACGGTGTAGAAAATTTTGCGGTTGGTGGTGTTTTCCGGCAAAAAGTCATATTCCAGCCTTTCCCGTTCGGTAAGCGCCACGATCATTTCGGTCTTATCTATCACGATTTCGGTCGGCAGAATGGACGCCACGCATTGTACGCGGATGGTTTTGGTAAATTCGCCGCACCTGGCGGTAATCGTCGCGGCGCCGTAGTCGTAAGCGGTCACCTTGGCTCTGGCGTCGCCCGCGCTCTCTACCGCAATATCGGGATTATCGCTGCTCCAGACAACCGTTTTATCGGTTGCGTTTGCGGGGGCGACGGTCGCCGCGATTGTCACCGTTTTGCCGCGTTCGATCAGCCAGTCTTTCCCCTCGTCATAACCGCTTGCGCGGAAGGTCAGCCCCGTGCAGGGAATGCTTTCTTCCCCGCCGCCGGAAGGCTTGCTTTGACACCCCGCAACGACGAGGCAGGTAAGACAAACGAAGAGCGCAATGATAACGCTTGTGAAATGTCTGGTTTGTTGCATAGAAACCTCCATAAAATTCATTGCCGGCACGCCCCGTCTGCCGAACACGTCCGACAGAGCGCCGCACCGATTGATAACGTTGTCATTTCCGATTCTCCGCAACCCTCCGGGGCTGCGGACGGAAAATACCGTTTTCTCCCGGACAAGAACTATTTTTCCCAGATCTTGTCCAGCGCGAAAGCGGGCTGTGACGGAAACTTTGCCACAGGATCTTCCGTATTTTCGTAAAGGTTGTTTTCGTTGACGTACCCTTTGCCGGGAATAAGCGAAATCCGGTTATAGACGGTAAACGTCGAATTGTCGTTAAGGAGATATTTTCCGCCGAGGTTGACGTCGCGCAAAGTGTTATAGCACACCGCGGAAGAATTTTTCAAGACGAACATCGCGCCGCTGTCCCCCGGCTGCGAATCGCAACCGAGATTGATCGCCGTAAAGTCGGAATCGGTCGCCTGCACCAGCCGTTCGGAAGCAAAGCAGAACACGCTGTCCAGCACGGCGCCTTTCGCCCCGTCCAGCACGATAAAACGAGAAGAATACCGCGTCAGCGCGTAAACGTTGCCGTGCAGCAGATTGCTGCGGGAAGCGTACGTTCCCCAGGCGTCGAAATCGGCAATTTCGGAGGGCAGTATTTTGGTAATACAGATAGCGTTTTGCAGACAACCGATTGCCTTTTGGTCTTTCCCCGCAAGGCGGATACCGACGTTATAGATAGCGCCCATCACCCTATACGCAAGGGCGTTTTCGGCGGAGTCTGCCAGATCTACGCCGTTGTACACTCCTTCCAGATACAGGTTTTCGGCATAGGTGTTTTTGCCTGTCGCGCGCACCGTAAAGTTGTATTTTGGCAGCGTTTCGGGTTTATAAACGGTAGAAAACAGATTGATCTCCGGACAGGAAACGCGCAGCCCGGTCACCCCGCAGTTATCCCCCGCAAGGGTGATCAGCGCGGGCGCCGTATCGGGATCGGTTTGGTTCTTTCCGTAATAATTCAGTATCAGAGTGCCGCGATTGTTACCCAGTTGGTCGCGGCTTAAGACAGCCGAGCCGCGCAGTTCCGTCCCGGCATACACCGTAACGGGGGCTTCCATACGATAATATCCTGCGGGAAGATAGACGAACCCTCCGCCGCCCTCTTTGGCGTCGTCCAATGCCGCCTGAATTGCCGCGGAACAATCCTTTCTACCCGTTTTATCCGCTCCATAAAGAGTGACGTCATAAATTTTTCCGGCGATCTTTGCAGTCGTTTCGTCCGGACAAAGCAAGGTCGCCTCGTCCGCCGTGCGGGTATCCCAGTAAATGTTGGGACCTGCCACCGTGCCGGTCAGCGTCGCGCACGAAAACTGCACATGCCCGTCGGTAGCGGGAGAATGATTGATCACCGCATATTCGCTTGCCGAAACCACGGCGTTATAAAACTGAATGCCCATGTTGACGTACATCTGTTCGATATAAATGCCGTAACGGGCGTCTTTGATTTGCAGATTGTAAAAACTGCCGATAAACGCCATGCTGTAAGTAGTGGCACGGTCGCCGGCGGTAAAGTAAATGCCGGTATGATAGCCGTCAAGCGCAACGTCGCGGATTTCCTGCCATTCCAGATCGCCTAAAATCATTCCGACCGAGTTCGCCCGGGTATAGGCAAGGATCTCTTCCCTTTGGGGCGCGTTGTATTTTTCGCCGGCGTTTGCCCATACGTCCGGACCGAAATTCACCCCGCGGAAAGTTCCCACCTCGCTGGAGTTGGTCAGATGCGCTCCTTCCCTTAACACGGTGCCTCGCACGTTTACTAAATGCAGCTGCTCGTGCGTGACCGATTTTAATGTGGAATGGCGGGTAACGGAAGCGCAGATCCCCTTATACGAATTGAGAAAAGTGACGTTTTTGACGGTGAACACGTTGTGCGCTTCGGTCACGATTCCGCCGGGAATTTCGATGGTATAACCGTAGGGCATAATCATGTCCGCATACTGATCGGGATAGAAAAAGGTAATGCCGATCAGCCCGGTGGAACCGTACATTCTTACAAGATTGACCGATTCCCCCACGTCGTCCGTCGTCGATTTTACGCCCGCTTTGATAACGGTGCCGTAGTCCCCTTTATACTCGTCCGGGCTGACGTAATCTCCGACCAGCGTAACGTAGGGCGCTATGGAAAGCCGCGCGGTCACCAGGTATTCCCCCGCGGGAAGATATACCGTACCGCCGCCTTTTGCCGCACAATCGTCAAGCGCATTCTGAATCCCCATAGAAGAAGACGTTTTTCCCGTCTTGTCCACGGCATAACCGTTTTCTGCCGTACAAACAACGTCGCAAACCGCTGCGTCACCGTTTTCGTATTTCACGGGATCCTCCTCCTTGCCGCCGACGGACGGCAGAACCGGGCGATCGGTGCCGCACGCCGCAAAGAGCGCCGCGCATACCGAGATCAGCAACATAACGCCAAAAATCTTAATACCTTTCACGATATTCTCCGTTTATTTCCGTTTACGAAGCACAACCGCCCCGACTATGATAACCGTAAGAGCGGCAAGCGCCGCCGCCAAGGACAGGTAGAATTCCGTCGTCAGCGGATCGACAATGATAAGACTTACCACGGACAGAACCAGAAGCACGACCGCGATTTTCACAAAATAGCCTAATTTATCCATTCCGGCAATTCTCCCAGACGGCAGCATTTCACCCGCGTTCCGTCTTCAAAAGCGGTATACGTCACCTTGTTTTTGCACTTTTCTTCCGCATAAGGACACCTGTCGAAAAATACGCAGCCCTGCGGACGATTTTCGAGCGAGGTGACTTCCATCGACTTGATGGGAATGGATTTCTCCTTTTTGGCGATAACGGGATCGGGCACGGGCACCGCGGAAAGCAGCGCCTGCGTGTACGGGTGACGGGGATGATTGAGAATGCTTTGTACCCGCCCGTATTCCACGATCTCGCCCAGATACATGACGCAGATCTTGCCGTTTTTCGCGATATACTTCGCCGTCGCAAGATCGTGCGTGATATAGACGAACGAGATACCGAATTTTTCGTTGAGTTCGCACATCAGATTGAGAATGGAGAGCCGCATGGAAACGTCGATCATACTGACCGGTTCGTCCGCAACGATGAGTTTGGGCTCCAGCGAGATCGCTCTTGCCATCAGCACGCGCTGGCGCTGTCCGCCGGACAGCATATGCGGGAATTTCTGTAAATAGAGTTCGGGCGGATGCAGCCCCACGGTAGTAAAAATATCGTGGATTTTCGCCTCGGCCTCGGCTTCCGTAATGTGCTTGTAATGGTGCTGGATGGGCGCCAGCATGGATTGATAAATGGTTTTTACCGGATTGAGCGCGGCATAACTGTCCTGCTGGACAAACTGCACCAGCTCCCGCGTTTTCGCAAACCCGGACAGGTTGAACGCGTACAGGTTTTTCCCTTCGAAATCCACTTCTCCGGAAGTGGGTTTCAGCAGTCCGGTGATAATTTTGCCGACGGTGGTTTTTCCGCAGCCGGACTCCCCTACCACCGCGACGATTTCGCCCGCCGCGACCGAAAGATTGATGTCACGCAAAACTTCGATCACTTTGGTACCGAACAGCCCCTCTTTCTTTTCAAAGGACATGTTCAGGTTTTTCAGCTCGATTATATTACTCATCGCGGGTCACCTGCTGTTGATATAAAAAGCATTTTACCTTGTGTCCGCCGGGGAAAATTTCCGTGGGAGGTTCCGAATTTCGGCATACGTCCATACATTTTTCGCACCTCGGGTGAAATCTGCAGCCGCTTGGCATATTCATAAGATTGGGCGGATCGCCGGGCAGCGGACGAAGCTGCGCCACGTTTTTATTGATTGCCGGCGTGGAATTGATCAACCCCCTGGTATAGGGATGATACATTTTGGAAAAGACGTCTTCCACCGTGCCGTATTCCGCGATCTGTCCTCCGTACATGACGCCCATATAGTCGGCATATTTCGCAACGACCGCAATGTCGTGCGTCAAAAGCAACATGGCGATATTCATTTCCCGGTTGACTTTTTGCAAAAGTTTGAAAATAAAGTCCTGCGTAATGACGTCGAGCGCCGTCGTCGGCTCGTCCAGAATGATCAGTTTCGGGTCGAGCAGCAGCGAAAACGCAATCATCACGCGCTGTTTCATTCCGCCGGAAAGTTCGTGCGGGTAGGCGTTCATGACGCGTTCCGCGTCCAGATTGACAAATTCCAGAAGATAACGGATGCGTTCCTTCGCGTCCTCTTTGGTCAGTTTTTTGCGTTCCTTTTTGGGCTTGTAATTTTCATGCACCTGCATGGTTTCGTAAAACTGATTGAAAATGTTTACGACGGGGTTCAGCGAACTTTGCGCGCCCTGAAACACCATGGAGATCTGCTGCCAGCGGAAGTCGTTCAACCGGTTTTCGTCCAGCTTTGCGACGTCGGTCACGCTTCCGTCCGGGGCGTAATACAACACTTCTCCTTCAACGATTTTTCCGGGAGAAGAAATACAATTCAGAAGAGCCGAAGCGACGGTGGTTTTCCCGCTGCCGGACTCCCCCACCAGCGCGGTAATCTTCCCCGCGGGGATATCGAAATCAACCCGATCGACCGCCTTGAGGGAAAATTTCCGCATCTGATACTCGATAGATACGTTTTTGATCTGTACGATATTTTCCATACCCATTCTCCGCTCAGTTGGAACGCAGACGCGGATTGAGCACCACGTCCAGTCCGTTTGCAAGCAGCGTAACGCCGGCTTGGAACAGCACGATGAACAGCACCGGCATCAGCCAGAAGAAAATAGCGTCCGGATTCATGATATATGCCTGCGAAGAATTGAGAATGGCGCCCCAGTTGGTGTGATCGTACGCAACGACGCCCAGCATCATGATGCCGACCGAAGCCGTAATGGCGTTGCGCATGATCATGATAAAGTTTACCACCACGTAGGAGGCGATATTCGGCAACAGTTCGTTAAAAACGATATGTCCTTTGGAAAGGTTCATCACCTTGCAGATCTGGATATAATCGCGTTCCCGAATGGAAATGACCTGACTGCGCACGGCGCGGCAAAGTCCCGCCCATGAAAATACGGACAAAATGAGCGAGAACACGGCGACGTCCGTAATGGTGGTCACCTGCGCTAAAACCAGCATGATCGGGAAAGTAGGCACCGTCATAAACAGGTTGGTGATCGTCATGATGATTTTGTCCGGTATTCCGCCCAGAAGTCCGGATATAAGACCCAGAACCACGCCGATGGTAACGGTAAACAGTCCGGTCAGAAAGGCGATGGAAAGAACGGAAGACGAGCCTGCGATCAGTCTGCGCAGAAGATCTCTCCCCAATTCGTCCGTGCCGAGCGGATGTTTTGCCGAAGGTTTTGCAAGCATATTGTACGGATCGGGCGTCGTATCATACGGCAGCACGCGGGTCAGCACGATCAGCATAAACAGGAAAAACATCATGATGACGAACCCTGCCGTCGCCTGCCGGTTTTCAAACAGCAGTTTGAAAAAACCGCCGATCCGTTTCATCAACTTACAAAAACCGCGTTTCAGCGATCGCATCGCGGACTTGAATTTATTCTCTTTGGTTTGTATTTCCCGATCGTTCGGCATATCAGTTACTTCTCCTGACTCTGGGATCCACCAGCGGGTAAATAAGGTCGGCAATCAGGTTTGCAACGATGATCATAACCGACGTAAAAAACAAAATTCCCACAACGACAAAGTAATCGCGCGCGCCGATATACGTCGCAAGTTGCAGACCGAGTCCCGGATAGGAGAAAATAGATTCGATCAGCGTCGAGCCGCCGAAAATTCCCGCAAAGGAAATGGCGATGGACGTAACGAGCGGCAACATGGCGTTGCGGCGGATATACTTGCTTACGATAATTTTATTGGGGATTCCTCTTGCTCTGGCGGCGTTGACGTAATCTTCCCCCAGCACCGACACGGCGGAACCGCGCATCATCAGCGCCCAGGACGCCGTCTGCACGATCACCATAGACAAGATCGGCAAGACGGAATGCCACATCAGATCGATAACCGCGGGCAGTCCGTTATTGATATCTCTTGCCCCCGATAAAGGAAACCACTTTAACGTGCAGCCGAAGACGTACAAAAACACCAGCCCCCAAAGATAATCGGGCACGGCGCTGGACACGACGATGTACGAAGTCATCGCGGCGTCTTTGGCGGGCGTGCGCTTCCATGCCATATTCGACCCCAGCGTAATGCCGAGAAAGAACGAAATCAGGAGCGCGAACGCGGAAATGAACAACGTATAGGGCAAAAACTGTTTGATGACCGAATTCGCCGTGACGTCTTTGATATAAATGGAAGTCCCCAGATTGCCGTGTGCAAGGTTGGAAATATAATTCCAGAGTTGTGCGAAAACGTTGGCTTTCGGATCGTAACCGAGGATCTCCACCGCCAGTTTATATGCTTCTTCCAGCGAAATACCGCGCTGCAAAACCAGCTGCTGCGCATACTGATCCACCGAATTGGTAGGCGTCAGCATTAAAACGAGAAAGGTCAGCATGGTGGCAAAAACCACATTCAGGAGCGCAAATCCTATTTTTTGAAAGAAATACCGGTTGCGGTAGAAAAATTCCCCTACCGCACATCCTATTTTTTTACTTTTTTCTTTGAACGTTGCCGTTTTTTCTGCGTTTTTCATTACTCAATCTCTCGGAACGATCCTGCCCAGCGAATATGCCGTCGCCTGACCGAAGTACAGGTTGAGATTCTGTACCGAAGCATAATCCGGATCGTCATAAGTAAAGATTTTGGTGATATTTCTGTTTTCCGCAAACAGATCCGCGCAAGGCAGATTTCCGATGCGGTCAAGATTGAAGAACGATCCCGTCACATTGTTGTAAAAATTGACGCCGTAATTCTTTTCCGCAAATCCGACGGCAAGATCCGCCGTAATTTCGCGCAGTTTGCTACCGGAATAGGTGTAAATTTTTTCGTAAGCGTTCCAGGCACGGAAGGTTCCGCTGCCGTCCGCCTTGTTGAGTACCAGCGTGTAGTGTCCGTCGCTTTCGCTGACCGGAAGATGCATCATCGCCGCGTCCATCTGCGAGTACAGATGTTTGAACGCGCCGCCCGGGTGATTTCCCCAGGAATTGAGCGCCGTAAAGTACAGCATAAAGTCGTATTCCGAATCGGTAATGCGCGAATTTGCCAGTAACGTGGTGGGCGATTCGGTCGATTTCAAGGTGACTTCGATGCCGAACTTTCCCAACATAGACTGTACCGTAGTGGCAATGGAAGTAAAGGGGGAACCTTCGATATACCCTAAGGTAAGCGAAACCTTTTTGCCGCTTTGGTCGCGCCATTCGTTACCGACCTTGCTCCATCCCGCTTTTGTCAGAAGTTCCGCCGCTTTTTCCTGATTGTACTCGTACTTTTTCAGTTTGTCGAAATCGTCCGGATCAAGGTATTTTTCGGCTTCGTAACTGCAGATCCCGGACATAGAATCCCACGTTACCTGCGCGTAGGGGTTCGCCGTCGCGGTGATAAGGTCGCGGTCAAAGACGTACTGAAACGCCTCGCGCACGTCGTCGCTTTCCCAAACGGGCTTTTCCAGATTGAACAGGCAACCGAGCGTTCCCTGATCGAGAATTTTATAATGTGCGAGCGATCCGTTTTGCGACAAAATGCTTTCCAGAATGGTCTTCATGGGCGTTCCGTCGGCGTAATCGATCTCCCCCGCCGTCAGCATCTGATTTGCTACGGCAGCCGTCGGCTGATAGGTCACCTCGATGCGATCGAATCCCGGCGTGTCGAGATAATACTTCTCGTTCCGCACCAGAATCATCTGCGTTTCGGTATAACTCTGCAGTTTATACGGTCCGGTCGCGGGATACTGTCCGTCTACTTTATACGCGCGATAAGCGGTATAAATTTCGCCGAAGCGCGTCGCGGCGTCGCCGTCCCAGTCTTTGTCGAAATAGGCAACGTTTCTGGAGGGGGATTTTACCGGACATTGATCCAGACTGTCCGTCAATTCGATGGCACGGTCAACAAAATCCTTAAAAATATGATAAGGCACCGAGCCGATTTTTGTCGCCTGCGCAAGCAGAATATTTTTGGCTTCGTCGCTCGGTTCCAGATACTCCTTCCAGGTAATAACGAAGGTCTTGTCGTTCACTTCGGTCAACCCCTGCATATAACCGGTCGCCTCATCGTGATTCAGGTACCAGCAGCCCATAATGTCTTTGGAGATAACGGGATATCCGTCGTGCCAGTACGCGTTGTCGCGCAATTTTACCGTGGTTTTGTTGCCGTCGTGCGTAAAACTCTCGGCAAGCAGCATCACGATCTCGTCCGTGGTACGAACGTATTGCGCCAATCCTTCCAGTCCGAAAATAACCAAAGGGCCGCCGTCCGCTCCGCAGTTATAATGCGTACCGATCCCTGTTTTTGTCCAGGAACCGAAAATGCGCAGCGTTTTATCTTTATTGGTACCGGGTTTTGTTCCGTAACCGTCATACCCCACGGGATTTTTCTGACAGGCGGCGAACAAGGTGCCGACGAGAAGCACGACCATCAGCATCGCCATTCCTCTGATCATACGGTAAAACTTTTTCATTTTGCCTCCGCAATCACGAAATTTCTTGTTATGACAACGTTGTCATTTTTCTGTATTATAACACAGGAAGTACTGCTTGTCAATACTTATTTTAAGATTTTACGACACTTTTTATTGCTTTTTTTGGCAAAAACCGGCAAAATACCCCTTCCCCATAAAATCCGCGGCTGTTTTCCCTCCGGCAAACGCTCCGGGCGCGGAATTCCTTCTTCTTTCCGCGGGCGCTCTCCCGGCGGCGCCCGTAAAAGCCGCCGCAGGACTGCTGCATCGATTTTTATTTTGCGTAAACAAAAAGGCGGATCGGTCTTTATTTTTGCTCCGCCGCAGAGCATTTGTATTTACTGCGCGCCGGACAAGGATAGGAACGTGCCGGACAGTTTTCAGGGGCGTGTTTGTTTTGCGTTTTTCTCCGGCAAAAAGCCGGAAATTTTCCCCCTTGCCGGGAAAAATGCCCGTTAAGTGGTCACCGGATTAAAAAATGTGAGAAAATACACACTTTCCCCCTATAAAACACTTGAAAAACACAGGCGTTCGTGCTATAATTTACCTGTATGCTGACGGCATATAATAATGATACGCGCGCGTGTGGATCTTTTCCCCGCGCAAAAAAATCGGGCGCCCCGTTTTCATTTCAATCCTTTTGCCGTAACCCGGCAAAATTTTTTAGCGATTAGTATACCCCCCCCCGGCATTGATTGAAACACGGCGCCATAAGGAGCTTTTATGAGAAAATTCCTTCCGTACCTGCTCACGTTGATCGTACTCAGCCTGTCGCTTGCGGTATTTTCCGGCTGCGGTGGCGGCGGACACAAGCCGAGCGAACCGGACACGATTACCGTGACCTATTACGAGCAGTTAAATTCTGCCCCGCAGACAAAAAAAGTGGAAAAAGACGCCTTAAGCGGGTATATTTCTCTTACAAGAGCGGGTTATCAATACCTCGGTCTTTACGACGCCGCGGAAGGCGGCATGCAGGTATTTGACAAAGACGGCGGGCAATTATACGCTCTGTCTTCGGACGTCACGCTGTACGCCAGATGGAGCAGAATCTCGTACACGAAGCCTCTTTCCGTCCCCGAAAACGGCACTTTGACGCAAACGAGCGTCAAGGTCAAAGACGGCGACGTCGTGGCGGAACTTCCCCTGCCGGAAGTGACTTACGGCTATCAGTTCGTAGGCTGGAAAATCGGCGACGTGATGATTTCGGAAGGCGTGGTAGTCTACGACGATTATATGACCGCATCCGCGGAAACCGCTTCCCTCTGGTTTAACGAAGAACCCATCGTTGCGGTTATCCGTCAGGCGGAATATAAAATCACGTTCTACAGCAACGACGGCACGGGCAGAAGCGAAACCGTGATAAAAAAGCACGGCGAAAGCGTCGATTCCCACCCCGCCCTGCCCGACAACGAAGCGGGCAAGATGGACTTCGGCGGCTGGTCGATGAGCATGACCGAATACGTCCCGTTGGAAACTTCGCCCGACTGCGCGTTCATCACCCGCGACATCAGCGTTTACGGCTTCTGGAAGCGCTGGAGAACGGTCACCTTCGTCGTGAAAGAGGGGGAAGAACACAGCGAACGCATTTACGAAAACCAACCTTTTACCATTCCGGAATACGAAAACCCCGGTTATACGCTGGACGGCTGGTTCCGTTCGCAGAAATTCGACACCATTCCCGAAACCACCGTTCGCTACGAAAGCGCTTATCCCAAGTACTACGCGCGCTGGTCCCTTGCGACGTATACCCTGAAGTTCGTCACCGGCACTTCGGAAGTCGTCCCCGACAGAACCTATCAGTTTACAGACTATTTCGACCTGCCTGCGCTGGAAATGCAGGGCTACGTTTTCCGCGGCTGGTGCGAAAGCGAAACCTTTACGGATACGCCCGTTTCGGAAATTACCAAGGGCAGTTACGGCGACAAAACGCTGTACGCCAAGTTTACGGGCACCGTTTCCCTGAATCTCAACGGCGGCGCCGCGCGGAACGAAATCGCGGACGTTATCTATAACTGCGCGACCACGATCGAAGTTCCCCGTCTTGCAGGATATGCCTTCAACGGCTGGTACGACGCCGAAGGCGCCCGCGTGACCGACAGTCAGGGCAAGATGGTAAATCCGTGGCGATATGAAGACACCGCTTCTCCCCTTACCGCGAAATATTCCGAGAAACTTTATATCACCGTTACGTACGAATATAAAAACAGCGGTATGGTTTCTCTGGACGAATATTACGTCGAAGGGCAGACCGTGACGCTTTCCGCCGTCCCCGCAAGCGGGTACTCTTTTGCGGGATTCTTTGACGAAGACGGCGAGATCGTGTGCGGAACCCCCAAATACACCTTCACGATGGGCACAAGCGACATTGCGCTTACGGTTTCTTTCCGCCCGGCGGAATACGAACTGTCTTTGAACGCGGACGGCGGTTATTGCCGGCAGACGACCGCGAACGTCAAGTATCACGAAGCGTTCACCCTCCCCATCGCCTATAAAGACGGCATGATCTTCGACGGCTGGATGTTTGAAGGCAAAGCAATTACCGATAAAGACGGCAATTCGCTGGACGTCTGGGACATCACCTACGGCGGCATGATCAAAGCCTCCTACGTCAAGGACGAGATCGGGCTTGTCACCGTCAAAACTGCCGACGATTTTATGAAGATCAAAGACAATCCGGCAGGCTATTACTGCGTGCTGGACGACATCGATCTGTTCGGTTATCAGTGGACGCCCTGCGACTTTACGGGGACGCTTATCGGCGACAACGTGACCGTTTCCAACCTGACGATCGAGGCGGAAAGCGGCAACGCCGGCATGTTCCTCAATATGAAAGGCACTATCCGCAATCTGAAATTTGAAAATCTGCGGGTGACTTCCACCGCATACGATGCGGTCAACGTGGGCGGCATCTGCGCCGTTTTAAACGGCACGATCGAAAACGTGGAGATCGCCAGCGGGCGCATCACCGCAAACAACAGTTCCGCGGGCGCTTTTGCCGGATATATGGAAGGCGGACGCATCAAAAACTGCACCAACAGCGCGGAAGTCCACGGCACGGCGAACGACGACGGCAGAGGCACCGGCGGTTTTGCGGGCGTCGTCAAGTCCGGTGAACTTGCCGCACTCACCAACTACGGCGCGGTTTCCGGCGGAAAATACGTCGGCGGTCTTGCCGGCAGAACGACCGGCGACGGCGTGGTGCTCGGCAACAATCTGGAAAACATGGCGGCGGTCGAAGGTACGGGTAATTATGTCGGCGGCTTGCTGGGTTACTATTCCCGCACGGGCGATTACAATATCTTCGACCTTACCAACTGCGCGGCGGTTTCCGGCGTGGATTACGTCGGCGGCATTTTCGGCGCTTATCAAAATAAAACCTCTTACCGCAACAACAATACGCATTACACCAATATGACCGGAATCAAGAACTCCGGCGCGATTACGGCAAGCGGAAACTATGCCGGCGGTTTGTTCGGTTATCTGGAATTTGAAGGGGTCGGCAACGGTCCCAGTTATGATTGGTACAACGGCACACAGGCGCTTACGCTGAAAAATGCCAAAAACACCGGGAATGTTTCCGGCACCGGCTTTGTCGGCGGATTGTCCGGATTCCTTTCCACCGACACGACCGGAAGTTCGATCATCGAAGCGGGCAAAAGCAGCGCAAATATCTCGGGAACGACCGGTTATATCGGCGGACTGCTCGGCAAAGCGAACGGCGTTACCATAACTTCGCCGGATAATACCGACTCGACCATCTCCGTCACCGGCGCATATGTCGACGGTTCCAACAACTATGCCTACGTCGGCGGTTACGTCGGCTATGGCACGGGCGTGGACGTTTCCGGCGCGCATAACGCGGTGGAAATCGATTATTCCGGCAAACAGAATAAGGGATCTTGCGTCGGCGGCATTGCAGGTTATATCACCGGCGTGCTGAATAATTGCGAAAACGTCGCTATGGTCAACGCCCCCAACAGTTCCAAAGTCGGCGGCATTGCCGGTATGCAGGATAAAACCGGCGATTACGAAATGAAAACGTTGAAAAATTCCGGCGCGGTTTCCGGCGTGGATTGCGTCGGCGGCATTTTCGGCGTCTTTAACGACCGCACTTCCTACCGCAACAACAATACGCATTACACCAACGTAGACGGCATCGAAAACAGCGGCGCAATTACCGCTTCCGGAAATTACGCGGGCGGCTTGATCGGCTCTATGAATTTCGAAGGGGTCGGTAACGGTCCCAGTTACGATTGGTATGACGGCACCCACGCCCTGACGATGTTAAACGCCAAAAATACCGGAAACGTTACCGGCGTTTACTACGTCGGCGGACTGTTCGGTTACGGTACGACAGACAGCGGGTATTCCCTTTTGACGGACGCGACAAGCACCGCGGTCGTCACCGCTACGGCTTACGTCGGCGGGCTGATCGGCAGAGCGAACAACGTCGGTTTTGCTTCCCCCTCCAACAAAGGTTCGACCATTCATGCCACCGGCACATATATCGACGGTTCCTCGCAGTACGCCTACGTCGGCGGTTACGTCGGCTACGGTACGGGCGTAAACATTTCGGACGCGCATAACGCGGTGGAAATCGATTATTCCGCAACGCAGAATAAGGGATCTTGCGTCGGCGGCATTGCAGGTTATATCACCGGCGTGCTGAATAATTGCGAAAACGTCGCTAT
>CAKQSI010000002.1 GCA_934272745.1 uncultured Clostridia bacterium
GTACTTGACGTACTGCGCCCGAACGGTCGCGGAAAATGGCGAAAAAGACGCCTTTTCGGTAGGAAGGATGACGAATGGAATCCCTAATAAAATTAAAATAAAAATCGACAAGATCGAATTGCATTTTCCATTGAGGAAATCCGCAAAAACACTTGAAAAAACGGGGAAAATTTGGTATACTTTCCGGGATCAACTTCCGGAGAGAGAATATGAAAAAAATTCAAATGAAAACCCCGCTTGTGGAGATGGACGGGGACGAGATGACGCGCGTCATCTGGAAACAGATCAAAGAACTGCTGCTTTGCCCTTTTGTCGACCTGAAGACCGAATATTACGATCTCGGGCTTCCGCATCGCGATGAAACGCTGGACCGCGTTACGGCGGAGAGTGCGGAAGCGACCTTGCGCCTCGGCGTCGCCGTCAAGTGCGCGACCATCACGCCCAACCGCCAGCGCGTGGAAGAGTACAACCTGAAAGAGATGTGGAAAAGCCCCAACGGCACCATTCGCGCGATTTTAGACGGCACGGTTTTCCGCGCGCCCATTCTGGTCAAAGGCGTCACGCCGTACGTTCCGACCTGGAAAAAGCCCATCGTTCTGGCGCGGCACGCCTACGGCGATATTTATAAGGCGGTGGAAAGCAAGGTCCCCGCGGGCGGCAAAGCCGAACTGGTCGTTACCGACGGCGCGGGGCAGGAAACCCGCATTCTGATCCACGATTACGCTTCTTCCGCCGGCGTTGCTATGGGAATGCACAACACCGATCAAAGCATCGAAAATTTTGCGATTTCCTGCTTTGAATACGCGTTGGAAACCCAAATGCCCCTGTGGTTCGCCGCCAAAGATACCATTTCCAAGGTGTACGACCACCGGTTCAAAGATATTTTCAACGACCTTTACGAAACGCGTTATCGCGAAAAATTTGAAAAAGCGGGTATTGAATTTTTATATACCCTGATCGACGACGCCGTGGCGCGGGTGATCCGCAGCGAGGGCGGTATGATCTGGGCGTGCAAAAATTACGACGGCGACGTGATGAGCGATATGGTAGCGACCGCCTACGGCAGCCTTGCGATGATGACGTCCGTGCTGGTTTCGCCGACCGGCGCTTATGAGTACGAGGCGGCGCACGGCACCGTGACGCGTCACTATTACCGCTATTTAAAAGGGGAACAAACTTCCACCAACCCGGTAGCAACCATTTTCGCCTGGACGGGCGCTATCAGAAAACGCGGAGAACTGGACGATCTGCCCGCGCTTTCCGCCTTTGCGGACAAGTTGGAACGCGCCACGCTTTCCACCATCGAAAACGGCGAAATGACCAAAGATATGATCCCGCTGTTTACGGGGGAACGCAAAATTGCCCTGAACACTACCGAGTTCCTTTTGGCGGTGCAGCGTTCGCTGAAGGAATCGCTTGCGGAAACTTCGGGAGACTGATATGCGAAAGGTTGCGATCGTTGCGGGCGCGTCGTCCGGGATCGGGAAAGAACTTGCCCTGCTGCTTGCAAAAGACCCGGAAATTTCCGCCGTCTATGCGCAGGCGCGCCGCCTGCCGCTTTTGGAGGCGCTTGCAAAAGACAACGAAAAGATCGTTCCCGTCCGGCTGGATCTTACGGTGGAAAGTGCCTTTTCGTGCTTAAAACCGGGGGACGTACCCGTCGTTTCGGTGTATGCCGCGGGGGTTGGGTACGCCTATCCTGTGGAAGAAACTGGCATCGATAACGCCGCGCGCTGTATCGATCTCAACTGCCGCGCGCTCACCCGCTTTTTGAGCGAGGGGGCAAAGCTGACGCCGAAAGGCGGAAAATTGGCGGCGATCGCTTCGGCTTCCGCCTTTCTGCCGCAGCCTTATTTTGCGGTGTACGCGGCAAGCAAAAGTTTTGCGCTGTCCCTTTGCAGAGCAGTAAATGCCGAATTGAAGCGTAAAAAAATCACCGTCACCGCCGTGTGTCCGGGTCCTGTCGATACCGAATTTTTCTCGCACGCAACCCCGTCCGGGAAGGTGGACGAGAAAAAGAAAAAATATCTCGCTTCGCCCGAAAAGGTGGCAAGACGTGCCTATAAAGCCATCAAAAAGGGTAAGGAAGTGTGCGTGCCTACCGCTTCCATGCGGGCGGCAAGGTTCTTTTCCAAACTCCTGCCGCACGGACTGCTCGTGAAAATTTATAAAAAATAACCCTTTGCCTTTGCCCCCCGGTTTGTCGGAAGAAGAAAAGAAACGGAATTTCACCCGGAGCCGCCAATACGGGCAGGCAGGAATAAAAATTCAATACAAATAAAAGAGGTTTCGGAAACTTATGACCGAAAATTTTACAGCGATCGAAGAAAACGAGATCGTCGTTCCGTCCGGCGCAACCGGCGTGGAATTTTTCCTGAAAGAAAAGGAAAACAGTCCGCTTCTGGACGTTTTAGACGAAAACGAACGCGTCATCAAGCGTCTGTCCGTGAAAAAGACGGGGTTCGACGCCCGCGCAAACGGATATCTCGCGCTCCCGAAAAATGCGGAGCGGCTCCGCCTGTTTGTGCCTGACGAAGAAGAGAAAAACGCCTTGCGCTTTACCTACGGCGTCGTTCCCGAAAATGGGGATACGTTCCTCGAAAATCCGTACAAAGCGGGGGAAAGTTCTCCCGAACTTTGCGTAGAAACTTTCGCTTTCGCGGCGGGAAATGCCGAGGGCGAAACGACGAATGCGGCGGGAAATGCGGCAGATGGCGCCACAGCAACAAGCGCGGCGGAAAATTTCGCGCCGGAAGAGGGGAAAATTGCAGCTCCGGCAGCAACGAAGCCCGCGCAAAGCTTTGCAGGTTTGGTTTCGGATCACACCCGCCCCGTCATTCTTGCCGTCGGCGACAGTCTGACCGAGGGCGACTACGGCGTAAAAGTGGGCGTCGCCTGCGTGAAAGAGGAGAATTATCCCTATTTTCTGACCCGTTACCTCGACGTTCCGGTCAAAAATTACGGCGTGTGCGGCATTACCGCGGGCGGTATGGAGCAGCGCTACCGGGAGGGGTTCTTCTCTGCAAAAGAGGGCAACCTTGCCGTCGTTATGCTGGGCACCAACTGGGGGCTTACCGTGGGAAACGCCGATAATTATAACGCCTACGACCGGCTTCTGACCGCGATGAAAACGGAAAACCCCGCGCTTAAAATCGTGCTTTTGCTGCCGCCCAACGCCACCACGGCGGAAACCAAACCCAACTTCGGCTATATGCCGAACGTGTTAAACGCGCGCGACGGGGTGCGAAAGTTGGCGGAAAAACACGCGCTTCCCGTCCTTTCCGCGGACGAACTCGGCGGATTTTCGCCGGCGACGGAAGCGGTCTGCCAGCCGCGCGACGGTCTGCATTTCGGCAGGCTCGGCTATCTGAAACTTGCGTTCGGATTGGGCAATGCGCTCAAAGCATTGTTTCCCGAACTGTTCGCCGAGAAATGAGGGTGCCTTTCCCGGACTTTATACCGTTTGTCAAACAATATAAGCATAAACAATTAAGCGCGCCCGCCGCATAATAAGAGACGAAGCGCGCCCGATAAGACCGATAAGCGACAAAGCGCGCCCGCCGCGCATTCAAAATTCAAATTAAATGATAAAGCCAGCCTGCACCGGGCAAATCAGCCTCAGGCAGGCATTAAAAATTCGTTATCAATCGCAACTTGGAGGTTCCTATGAATATCACCGCAAAACTTGCGGAAGAATTTTCGCTGAAAGAAAGCAACGTGCAAAACTGCATAACCCTTCTCGACGAGGGCAACACCGTCCCGTTTATCGCGCGGTACAGAAAGGAAATGACCGGTCACATCGACGATCAGGTTCTGCGCGAACTTTCCGAACGGCTCACCTACCTTCGTAACCTCGAAAAGCGAAAAGAAGAGGTTTCCGCCGCGATCGCAGAACAGGGCAAACTGACCGAGGAAATCGAAAAAGCGCTTTCCGCCGCGGTCACCCTGACCGAGGTGGAAGATATCTACCGCCCGTATAAACAAAAGCGTAAAACGCGCGCGTCGGTCGCCATTCAGAAGGGGCTGGAACCGCTCGCCGATCTCATTTTGTCCCAGACCGATCGGGAGGGCGATCTCGAAGCGCTTGCGAAGCCCTACGTTTCCGAAGAAAAGGGCGTCAAGGACGAAAAGGAAGCGCTTGCCGGTGCTTCGGATATCATCGCGGAGCGCGTTTCGGACGACGCCGCGCTGAGAAAACGTTTCCGCGAATTGTACTTAAAATTCGGCAACGTATCCACGAAAACGGTCAAATCGGAAGACGAAAAAGCCGCCACTTACGAGATGTACGCCGATTATTCGGAACCCGTTCCGGAGATCAAAAGCCACCGCATTCTCGCCATCGACCGCGGAGAGGCGGAGGGGTTCATCAAAGCCAAAGTGGCGATCGATCCCGACTTTGCGCACAGAATCGCGCAAAAAGGCGTGGTAAAACAGGGCGTGTTTACGGAAGCCTTCCTGCAAAACGCCTGCAGCGACGCCTACGACCGCCTGATCGCGCCTTCCATCGAGCGCGAAATCCGCAACCAGATGACCGAGCGCGCGGACGAACAAGCCATTCGCGTGTTTGAAATCAACCTGAAAAACCTGCTGATGCGCCCCGCGCTCAAAGGGAAAGTGGTGCTGGGGCTGGATCCCGCCTACCGCACCGGCTGCAAAATCGCCGTCGTCGATCCCACGGGCAAATTCCTCGACAAAACGGTTATTTATCCCACGCCGCCGCAGAATAAGGTTGCAGAAGCCAAAGCCGTTATCTTAAAACTGATCGATAAATATAAAGTCGACGTCATTTCGATCGGCAACGGCACCGCTTCCAGAGAGTCGGAAAATTTCGTTGCAGACTTATTAAAAGACGCTTCCCGTCCGGTTTCGTATATCGTCGAAAACGAAGCGGGCGCGTCGGTTTATTCCGCTTCTAAACTGGGCGCGGAAGAATTTCCGGACTTCGACGTTTCCGAACGCAGCGCGGTTTCCATTGCCCGCCGCGTGCAGGACCCGCTTTCCGAACTCATCAAAATCGATCCCAAGTCCATCGGCGTGGGACAGTATCAGCACGATATGCCCGAAAAGCAGTTGGACGAAGCGCTTGCGGGCGTTCTGGAAGACTGCGTCAACGCCGTCGGCGTCGATCTCAATACCGCCAGCCGTTCGCTGCTCACGTTCGTTGCGGGGCTGAATGCGGGCATCGCCAAAAACGTCGTTGCCTACCGCGAGGAAAACGGTGCGTTTACCGAACGCAAACAGGTACTCAAAGTTCCCAAACTGGGCGAAAAGGCGTACCAGCAGTGCGCGGGCTTCTTGCGCGTTCCCGGCGGGAAAAACGTGCTGGATAACACCGGCGTTCACCCCGAAAGTTACGCCGCAACCGAAAAAATGCTGCAGATTCTGGGCATGACGCTTTCGGACGTCAAAAACGGCGCGGCGGCAGACCTCGGCAAAAAGGTCAGGGCGTACGGCGCCGAAAAACTGGCGAAGGAATGCGAAGTAGGCGTTCCCACCCTGACCGACATCGTGACCGAACTGGAAAAACCGGGCAGGGACGTGCGCGATTCTTTGGAAAAACCGCTGCTTCGTACCGGTGCGATGGATATTTCCGGTCTGGTGCCGGGCATGGAACTGAAAGGCACCGTGCGCAACGTCATCGACTTCGGTGCGTTCGTGGATATCGGCGTGCATCAGGACGGCTTGGTGCATATTTCCGAGTTGTCCGACCGCTATATCCGCCACCCGTCCGAAGTGGTCAAGGTGGGCGACGTGGTTACCGTGCGCGTTCTTGCCGCCGATCCCGTCAAAAAGCGCGTTTCTCTGTCGATGAAGGGCATAAAACAGGGAAAACCGCTGGAAAAATAAGCAAATACTTGACAAAATTTCCCATTCGGGGTAAAATGTACACGCTGTCCGGAAAACAGCGGCGTTCGCTTTTTTCCGGAGATATGGAGGAATACGACTATGACTACGTTTGAAAAAGTACAGAAACTGCTTGCGGAAGGGCTTTCCTGCCGTCCCGAAAAGATCACGATGGAAAGCGACCTCGTGCGCGATCTCGGCGCCGATTCTTTGGATATGGTAGAACTGACCGTCGGTTTTGAAGACGAATTCGGCATTACCGTTGACGATGAAGAAGCCGCTACCATGAAAACGGTGGGCGATATCGTTGCAATGATCGAAAAACATAAAAAGGGCTGAGCGGGCATTTCCTGAACGGGCTGTATCGTATAGAGCCGGATCGTATAGAGTCGGAAAACGGGGCGCCTTTTACACGCGCCGGGCGGAATAGGATTCTGCCGGTCGGGCGTTTTGTGCCGCACCGGAAGGCAGCCGTTGCCTTTATCGCAGCACCGGGCGGAAGTTGTCCTTAATACGCTTTCAAAAGCGCCGGCTTTGCTCCGCTGCGAATGGGGCAGCCTTTACTCTCAGGACGGCCGTAACTCTTTATAAAAAGCGGACGGCTCCGCGTTTTACGAAAAAGAGAACCGGTCTTTGTTATAGGAACCGGTCTTTACTCCGCCGTCTGCCCACGAAAATTTCATATCGGATCTGACCCGGTCGAAAGTAGCGCCGCTCTTAAACAGGCGCGGAAATTCCGATCGGGATGCGGACGCGCCGCGGAAAGGAAACTTTCCGCGGCGCGTCGGCGTTTTACAACAAAATTTCCGAAAATGTAAGGCGGATCATCGAAAAAGCAAGTACCCCCTTACAAATTCTATCGGTTATGCGCGATCTTGCACTTGATGGCGCGCAGCCGGGCGCAAAATTCCGGCAAACCGGCTCGGTTTTCCGTTGCCGGAAGCCGGAAACGCGGCTTTTCCCATCGTGAAAACTCCCTGACATTTTCTTAATTCCGGTAAAAATCCGCCGGGTGAAAAACTGCTGCGTTTTCAGGGTCAAACTTCGTGCGAAATGACGGCTGAAATTTCCGAACTTTGATTGACGAGCCTTTTTTTGTATGCTAAAATAGCGACAAATCCACGAAAAATTCGTGTTACGGAGGGATACCGCAATGATGGAAAAAGGCGGACTGCAAATGACAAAAGACGGCGGCATGGCGCTTGGAGGAAAACCCTTTCAAGGCTTCGGCGTCAACTGCTTCAATTTAATTTCGCAATGCGTTAAAAAGGACGATTCCGACCCCGCGCTTGCCGAAAAAACTCTGGAAACTTTGGCAAAATATCACGTCAGAGTCGTGCGTTTCAGCGTGGGCGGCTTTTATCGGGAGGGGTGGGACGACGTGCGCCTTCACCCCGAAAAATGGTATAAGGTGTACGACGCCGCCTATAAAAAGGCGGAAGAAGTGGGCGTCGGGCTGATTCCGTCCTTTTTCTGGACGCCCCAGTTCTGCGATATGTTTGACGAACCTATGGGCACCGCCACGGCGGATCCCGAACACAACCCCAGCCAAACGCTGGCGTTTATGAAAAAGTACACGCTGGATTTTATCAATCGTTACAAGGAAAGCCCCGCGGCGTTTATGTGGGAATACGGCAACGAACATAACCTCGATATGGATATCCCGTGGTTCGGGTTCCGCGCCCTGCCGGAAGGCAGCAAACGCACCCGCCGCACGCAGTGGGAGGATATGGAAACTTCCAAAAATCACGCGGCGCTGCTTTCCTGGTGGGGAAAACTGATAAAAGAAGCCGACCCCTACAAGCGCGTCACCGGCACGGGGGACGCCGCCGCCCGTCCCTGCGGATATCATCAGGCGTTTTTCAACCAGTCCATGCAGCCGGACAGCGAGGCGGAACATACCGAGTATATGCGCCTGATGCACCCGGAGGGGATCGACGCCATATCCGTACACGAGTATACCAGTTACGGCTTTATCCGCACGGAATACGGCGCGGATCCCAAAGCGCAGCCGGGGCTTTTAGGCGGGCTGACCGGTACGGAAACGTGGAATACGTCCATGCAAAAACTGAAAGGTTACGCCGCCGCAACCGGCAAGACCTGCTACCTCGGCGAGTACGGCATCGGTACCGGCGCGCCTTTCGATAAAGAAGAATACGAAGCGCAGTTCCGCGCGATTATGGACGCGGTGGTGAAAAACAAAGTGCCGCTTGCCATGTTCTGGAACTACGATTTTAATACGAACGAGATCCCGGGAGATCTGACCGAACACGGCACCGGTGTGGAATACAGTTGTAACGAACGCTGGGCAAAGGGCAAACTTATTCTGGGACTCATCAAGGAATACAACGACAGATTCGGCGATTGACCCAGCGCATACGTCGGGGATTGCCTCCGCGTAACGGATTGCGCAAAGTCTGCGGCAAATGCAGGTCAGGCAAGGTTTTCGGTCGTCGGATTCCGTAAAAATACTTGAGATAAGAACCGAAAAGGAGAAAATATATGATTCGCTTCAACAAACAGACCGGCGTTTTTTCGCTGGAAACCAAACGCACCAGTTACCAGATGCGCCTTGTGGGCGGAAAGTTTCTGGAACACCTTTATTACGGACCCAAGGCGAAAGAAGAGATTCTGCACTTGCAGTACCCCGGCGTTTACGGGCTGAACCCTGCAAGCCCCCGGTTTGAAATTGACCTTCCGATTACCGAATCGCTTTGGGAAGCGCCCACCTTCGGGCAGGGCGACGAACGCCCCCCGATGCTGAAGTATCGCACCGATTACGGCGATACGGTGGGCAGTTTCAAGTACGTCCGCCATCATATCACGGCAAAAAAACCCGATCTTTCTCCCATGCCTTCGCTTCGCGCGGACGGGGCAAAAACGCTTGACGTTACGCTGAAAGACGAGGTGGCGAATCTCACCCTGACCTTATACTATACCGTGTACGAAGATTGCGACGTCATCGCGCGGACGTATACCTTAAAAAACAACGGCAAGCCGGTGGAACTTTTGAAAGCCGCTTCGCTTGCTCTCGATCTGGAACGCAGCGATCTCGATATGGTTTCGCTTTACGGCGCCTGGTCGAGAGAATGCAACCTTTCCAAAGCCCCGTTACATACCGGCTTGCAGCAGATCGGCACCATCCGCGGCGAAACCAGCGCGCAGCACAACTGCTTCGTGGCGCTCGGCGCCCGCGGCGCTACCGAGGACAGCGGCGAAGTGTACGCTTCCAACCTCGTTTACAGCGGTAATCATAAGGAAGAAGTGTTTGTGGACGACTTCAAACGCACGCGTCTTTTGACGGGGATCAACGACGATACCTTCTCCAAAATTCTGAAACGCGGCGATACGTTCACCGCTCCGGAAGCCGTCCTGACCTTCTCCGAAGAGGGGTACGGCGGCATGTCGCGCAATTTTCACGATCTGATACGGAATCATCTTTCCGACCCCGCCTATCGCGACCGCCGCGTCATGCTGCTCAATTCCTGGGAGGGGACCTGGTTCGACATCAACGAGGAAAAACTGTTCGATTACGCCCTCGCCGCTAAGGAATGCGGCGTGGAAATGCTGGTCATGGACGACGGTTGGTTCGGCAAGCGCGACAGCGATCGCGGCTCGCTCGGCGACTGGTTCGTTTATGAAAAGAAATTTCCGCACGGACTTTCCGCCTTCGTGGACAGGATCAACGGCATCGGTATGAAGTTCGGCATCTGGTTCGAGCCGGAAATGATCAGCGAGGACAGCGATCTGTACCGCGCGCACCCCGATTACTGCCTGCACGTTCCCGGTCGTCCCAGAAGGGAAGGGCGCAACCAGTTGGTGCTGGATATGACCCGGCAGGACGTCGTGGACAACGTCGCGGAGCAGATGAGCGCCATTCTTTCTTCCTGCAACGTGGAATACGTCAAGTGGGATATGAACCGCGGACTTTCGGAAGTGGCTTCCGCAGCAAGAAACCGCGACGGACAGAGGGAGGTTTATCACGACTACGTGCTGGGCGTTTACCGCCTTTACCGCACGTTGCAGGAACGTTTCCCGCACATTTTGTTTGAAAACTGCTCGTCCGGCGGCGCGCGGTTCGATATGGGCATGCTGTACTTCTCGCCGCAGATCTGGACGTCGGACAATACCGATCCGTTCTACCGTCCGAAGATTCAGTATGGCTGTTCTTACGCCTATCCGCTTGCCACCATGAGCGCGCATATTTCGGACACGCCCAACGGCACCAGTTGGGTCAAGACTTCGCTGGAATATCGCCTTGCCGTGTCGCTCGGCGGCGTTCTGGGGTACGAACTCCCCGTTTCGCGTTTCACGCCCGAAGAAAAGGAGGAGGTCAGAGAACAGATCGCGTTCTATCGCGAAGTGGAACCCCTCATCTTAAAGGGCGACCTGTACCGCCTGTTGAACCCGTTTGAAGACGCTTCCCGTGCGGCGCAGATTCTGGTCGCGAAGGACAAATCCGCGGCGTTCGTCGATTATCTGCAATTATCGGAAGAATCGCACCCCGCGCACGTTTTCCTGCGGCTGAAGGGACTGGACGAAAATAAACGCTATCGTATCTCCGGCACGGACGAAGTATATTACGGCAAAACGCTGATGGACTGCGGCTTGCGCTTTACTTTGGGTTCCGAACACGGCAAAGCCAAAATGTTTTTGTTGAAAGAAGTAAAATAAGGCTGCCTTCAGACGGGTTTCGTTTGTGAATAACTTCCGTTTGCGGGCGCCGGGGAGGAGAAATGCCGCAGGGATTTTTACCCTTTTACGATGACAATAGCCGGGTGCTGATCCTCGGCAGTTTTCCGTCGGTCAAATCGCGGGAAGTCGGGTTTTATTACGGAAACCCGCAAAACCGCTTTTACGGTATGCTTTCCCGCCTGTTCGGGGAGAATTGCGGCGCCCCCATCGCGGAAAAGCAGGCGTTTTTGCAAAAACATCATATTGCTTTGTGGGATATCAATCTTTCGTGCGAGATCGACGGATCGAAAGACGAAACCATCCGCAAGGCGGAAATTGCCGACGTGCCGCATCTTTTGCAAAAGACCGGCATCGAAGTCGTGCTTTGTAACGGCGCCGCCTCGTTTGAAGCGCTGCAAAAAGCATATCCTGCAGTCGCGGCAAAGGCGAAAAAGCTGCCTTCCACCTCGCCCCGCAACGTGCGCTACGACGAAAGCGCGTGGCATAAAGCGCTTGCGTTTCTGGTGGAATAAAGATGGCGTTTTGATAAAATAAAGCGGATAAAGCGCCGGCGTTTTTGTCGGAATAAACCGGAATAAGAGAAAGGCGGCGGGCGCCCCGAAATCGGGGCGCCCGCCGCCCGTCTTTTTATTTCGTCCGAAATTTTCCGGCCCCGCGCAGGCAAACCTTTTATTCCGGATAAGCAGATTTTCCTTTCTGCGCGGGCTGCACTTCCGGTTCCGCCCGGCACGATTTCGGCAAAATACCTGTCGGGAACGACGAAAAACGGACGACATTCCGGATTTTTCGGTCAAAAAATCGGATAGTTTGGGAAAAGGGACAAAAAATAAGAAATTTGACTTTACAAAACGCATTTTGTCCAGTATAATGTTGACAGTTTCAAAGCCCGCTATAATTTAGGACAGGCGCGAGCGCTCGCGCGGGGTACCTGATGGGCACGGAGGGAATTCTGATGAGATCGGAAGTACGGAAATTAAACGGAACCTGGCAGTTCCGCGAATGGGGAAAAGGCGGTGAATATCTCCCCGGGGTCGTCCCCGGCGACGTTACCCGCGACATGGCAAAATCCTTGGGGGAAACCGACCTATACGTCGATTTCCGCTATAAAAAATACAAGGACTTCGCTCATAACGATTACGAATACACCACGCTTTTCGACGTTTCTGCGGAGGCGTTCGACAAGGCGGAAATTTATCTGGAATTTTTGGGCGTGGATACTTACGCCGATATTTTCGTCAACGACGTTTTAGTCGGGCAGACGAGCAATATGTTCCTCGGCTACCGCTTCAATGTGAAACGGTACGTCAAGCGCGCGGGCAACAAACTGACCGTGCACCTGAAAAGCATTTTCCGCTTTATGGAAAAAAACGACACCCACGTCTGCATTTTCGAGCACGACCGCATGTTCATCCGTAAGGCGTCCTATCAGTTCGGGTGGGACTGGGCGCCCAACTTCCCCGCGTACGGTATCTGGCAGGACGTTCTTCTTTACGGGGAAGACCGCAACGGCGTGGAAAACGTCCGCGTAAAGCAGAACATTTCGGGCGATGTCACTTTCCTTATTGACCTGAAAGACAAAAGTTACGGCGGCACTCTGACCGTGGAAATGGACGGGAAGACCGCTTCCGCCAAGACGGTGGGCAAAAAGAATATCGTCGCCCTGCATATCGATAGCCCCAGACTCTGGTGGCCGAACGGCGTGGGCGAGCAGCCGCTGTACGATTATACCATCACCTTTACCGAGGAAAATTGCCCGACCGACGTCTATAAAGGCTATATGGCGTTCCGCAAGGTAGAGATGGACGAAAAGGTGCTGGACGACGCGCATATCGACTTTTCGCTGAAGATCAACGACCTGCCCGTGTATCTTTCGGGTTCCAACTGGGTGCCGCAGGACTGCCTGACCGGTACCGTGACGGACGAAACCTACCGCCGTCATATTCTGCAGGCAAAGGCAGGCAATATGAATATTCTCCGCGTATGGGGCGGCGGCGTGTACGAAAAAGATATTTTCTACCGTCTGTGCGACGAAAACGGCATTATGGTACTGCAGGAAACCATGTTTTCCTGCTCGGACGTTCCGTCCGACCGGCTGGAATTTATGGACGGCGTTGTCGTTCCGGAACTGGAATATCAACTGAAACGCCTGCAGAATCACCCCTCCATCGTCATCTGGACGGGCGGAAACGAACTCTTCTCGCCGTTCGGAGAAAACGAGCACGCGCATCTGCGGTTTTCGGAATACACCAACCGCGGTATGGTCAATTCGCTGACCGATTTCTACTATTATCTGACCAGCCCCGTCGGCTATACGGACATCACCAACCTGCCGTATTCCGGCGACGGACACAACAGTACGGAAGCGGAATTCCACGATTTCCCCCTGGACAAGGTGCGGCAGGAGTGCCTGAAACAGGACCGTGCGCCGCTGACCGCGGAAACGGCGATTCCCTGCGTTATGAGTTACGAAAACCTGCAAAAGTGCACCGAAGCCGAAACGCTTTGGCCGATCGGCGACTATATGCGCGAGCGCCTCGGGTGTAACCCGTTCGGCGGGTACGTCCCCTTTGTGGACATCGAAATGCAGGACGTGCGTAGTTTGTTTGGGGAAGACCCCAAAGACCTGCGCGATTTTATCAAGAAAGATTATCTTGCCTCGCGGGAGCGGATCGGCATGGAAATCGCCCTTTCGCGCACCACCAACGGCACGGGGTATCTGACCTGGATGTTCAACGATACCTGGCCCAACGGCAGCTGGGCGGCGATCGATTACTACCTCACCCCCAAAGCGCCGTACTTTGCGCTTGCGCAAGGGTTCGAGCCGGTCGCGCCCGTGATCTTTGAGGAAAAGAACGGCAAAATCGGCGTGTTCGTGCATAACGAGCGGCATACGCCCGTTAAAGTGACGGTGGAATGCGGCGTCCGCAGAATTTCCGGGGAGTACTTAGAGGAATCGGAAAAGGAACTGACTCTTGCCCCTGCGGAAAAGAAAAAGATGCACTCTTTCAAAAAGCCGACCGAAAAGGGCGCGTACGTCTACGCGCGGTTGCACCTCGGCGGCAAGACCGTTTCCCGCACCTACTTTACCGACTTCGGCGCGCAGAATAGTTACGAAAGTAAATTCAATTGGCAGCTTGCCAAAGTGGGAGAGAAGGAATACAAACTGGTGCTTACGGCGGAAGCGTTTACCCGTATGGTGAATATCCGTGTGCGGAGCGACGCGTTCTTCACGCTGTCCGACAACTTCTTCGATATGGAAAAGGACGAGAAAAAGGTGGTCACGATTTACGCCGAAGGCGACCTGAAGCCCGAAAATATCGAAGTGCTCGACTTTACAAAAGAATGGTAGCCGAAAGAAACTCTTAAGGGTCGCCGAAAAGACTTTTGCGGGGCGGAAAATCCGGACGAAAATCCGGGCGGAAAATCCGGACGAAAATCCGGACGAAAATCCGGTGGAGCCTTCCAAAGGCGCCCCGCGGAGATCACCCCCAAGGGAATCCCTGCCCCGGCTTACCGAAAGAAAAAATACAGCATAGCGCGCCGAAAATTTTCGGCGCGCTATCCGAGGTTTTACGAACCGGAGATATCAATGAATCAAATCGAGTGTTTTACGAAAGACTTGTCCAACGTTCCTGAAAAGTACGCTTCTTTGCCTTTTTGGAGTTGGAACGACCGATTAGAAGAAAACGAACTTCGCCGTCAGATCCGCGACATGAAAGAAAAGGGCTACGGCGGTTTTTTCATGCACGCGCGGGGCGGACTGCTTACCGAATATCTTTCGGACGACTGGTTTAACGCCGTAAAAGTCTGTATGGACGAAGCGGAAAAGTGCGGGCTTACCGCCTGGGCGTATGACGAGGACGGCTGGCCGAGCGGCTTTGCCGGCGGAAAACTATTGAAAGGCGAGCGCTACTACGCTTCCTTTCTCCGCTACGAGGTGAAGGACGAATTCGATCCCGCCGCCTTTGCTACGTTCCTTTGGGACGGAAAAAACGAACCCGTCCGCACCCTGACGCCGCAAAAAAACGGCGCGAAATATCACACGATTTACCGCGTTTACGACAAAACCTACGTGGACGTAATGAACGCTTCCGTCACAAAAGAATTTGTAGAGATTACGCACGGGGAATATAAGCGCCGCCTCGGCAAAGATTTCGGCACCAAAATGCCGGGATTTTTTACAGACGAACCGCAATATTTCCGCTGGGCGACGCCGTGGTCGGACACTTTTATCGAGGGGTTCCCCAAGGAATACGGCTACGACGCGCGCGATCATCTTTTAAAACTTTTCGTCGTCTGCCCGGGAAGCAGAGAATTCCGCTTCGATTACTTCCGCCTGTGCAATCGCTACTATACAGAGCATTTCGTCAAAGTCATTTACGATTATCTGCACAGTAGTGGCGCCAAACTTACCGGGCATTCGGTGGAAGAAGCGGGCGTTATCGGGCAGATGTGGACTTGCGGCGGCATTATGCCTTTTTACGAATACGAAGATATTCCCGGTATGGACTGGCTGGGAAGACCCATCGGCAACGATATTTCGCCCAAACAGGTATCTTCCGTCGCGGCACAGCTCGGCAAGGAGCAATGCCTGACCGAAACCTTTGCCTGCTGTGGGTGGGACGTCACCCCGCGGGAACTGAAAAAACTGACCGAATGGCAGTTTGCTGCGGGCATTAACGTGATGTGTCAGCATTTAATGGCGTATTCCATTCGCGGACAGCGGAAAAAGGACTATCCCGCTTCTTACTCCGAACACCTCGCCTGGTACGGGGAATACAAAGAATTCAACGATTATTTTACCAAACTGGGCTTTGCGCTTACCCGCGGCGAAGAGGTTGCGGACGTTCTTCTGATTTCGCCCGTGCACGGCGGCTATCTCGATTTCCAGCGGGAAACTGCGGACGGTTTCGGCATCGGGGAGATAGATGCCGGCTATCATAAGGCGGTGGAAACGCTCAGCAACCTGCAGATCGGCTACCATATCGGCGACGAATGGCTGATGGAAAAGTACGGCTCCGTGCAGGGAAATAAACTTATCGTCGGCAAGCGCGCGTACAGCGCCGTCGTGCTGGCAAAAACCGATACCGTCGATAAAAGCACGGCAAAGTTGCTGCGGGAATTTCTGGCGGCGGGCGGAAAGCTGCTGCTGCTTTCCGGCGCCCCGACCCGGATCGAAGGCAGAACCGCCGATACTTCCTTCTTAAAATCCAACGTCACGCCGGAAGAACTGCGAAAAAACTACGGCGTTCTTGCGGCGGACGAAAGCGGAAACGTACCCGAAGGGTTGCGTATCATGCGCAGAAAAACCGCGTACGGCAACCTTTGGTATCTGGTCAATCTGTCCGAAAAAGCGTATACCGTTACGCTGAAAAACGCGCCCTGCAAGTTCGTTTCCGTCGATCTTTTAACCGGCAAAACCGCAGGGGCGGACGAAAAGGCGCTTGCCTTTTCCGCCGGGCAGTCATATCTCTTAATCGAAGGAGATCTGCCTGCCGAAAAGCCGATCGCGTACGAAAACGCGCAGGATCTCGGCACCACGTTCGCTTTCCGCGAAAAGCCGGTCAACGAACTGACGCTTGCCTACGCCCGCCTTTCTTACGACGGCAAAACTTACGGCGATCTGCTCCCGCTCGAGGGATTGCAGGATCTGCTGCTCAAATCCCGCTACCGCGGCGAAATCTACTTAAAACATGAATTTACGGTGGACGAGATCCCGGCTTCCATGCGTCTGATTGCCGAAAACGACAACTATCTTTCGGTGACGGTCAACGGTTCGCCCGTAAGTGTCAACGGGGACTGGTGGCTGGATCGCAGCTTCCGTTCGTCGGATATTCTTCCGCTCCTTAAAAAGGGGAGAAACGAGGTCGTATTCCGGCGCGAATATTTCCAGCGCGACTACGTTTATTACGTTTTGTACGGCGGCGTTTCCGAAACGCTCAAAAACTGCCTCAATTACGATACCGAACTCAACCAGATCTACCTTGTGGGCGATTTCAAAGTAAAAGCGAACGGTGCTTTCCGCCCGGCGGAACGAAATAGCAAGATCTTCCGCGGCGAATTTACGATCGCGACTTCCGGGGACGCGCTCGATCTCAGCCGCACGGCGGAGGAGGGGTATCCCTTCTTTGCGGGAACGCTGAAACTGCAAAAGACTTTTGTTTCGGACGGAAAACCGACCCGGTTGCTCCTTTCCGGCAGGTACGCGACGGCGAAAGTGCGCCTGAACGGCACCCCGGTGGGCGACACCATGTTTACGGATGAGGTCGTTTTGACCCCTGCCTTAAAGCGCGGCGAAAATCTGCTGGAAATCGACCTTGTTTCCGGCAACCGCAACCTTTTGGGTCCGCATTATAACGCCGATCCCGAATGTTATTTCGTTTGCCCCTCCACCTTTACTGCGGAGGGAACGTGGGAAAACGGCAAATCGACCGTCTGGCGGGACGACCCCTCTTTCGTTTTCTTCGGGCTGACTTCCGCCCGGCTGGAAAGCGAAAAATAAGCCGGCGATCCGTAACGAGGGCGGCTGAAAGGTGCGCCGTGCTACTAATAAATAACGGGCGGCTCCCACACTTGCGGCGTTTGCCTGCAAATAGGGACGACGGCAGCCTTTATCTCACGCCGCAAAAAACAAGGCGGGCAGTCTGAGAAACACCGCCCGCTCATATAAAAAGCGGTTGCCCGATTTATCGCCGGCGCCAATAAAGAGGCATACATTCTTTACAGCGCCGCCGGATACTACAACAATCAAGCCGCACGACAATCAGACCCCTACGGCAATCAAAACAATAGCCCCACACGAATCAAGTCAATAAAAAATTCTATATACAACGAGGAAATGCAGACATGATGGAATTTATCAATTTCAACGACATAACTACCCAAGGCGATATCCGTTACCGTGCGGAAAAAAACCTTTCCCGTATGGAAAGCGAGCCGTACCAGCCCGCAAAATTCTTTCAGGACAGTTCCTACAACTGGCCGGGCGATTTTGAGGGGCGCACCCTGCTTGCTTTGGTTTCGGACGAAAAGGTTCTGCACAAAAAAGCGCGCTATATGGACGAACTGATTGCAGCGCTTCCCGCGCACACCAACGAAGACAAATATTTCGGCGAAAAGGTGGCGGACGTCGTTTCGGAACAACTCCTTGCGGGGAACAGTTGGTTCCTCCGCGCCATGTGCGAACATTACGCCGAGTATCGGGACGAAGCCTGCCTTTCGGTCATCAAAACGGTGAACGAACGTCTGCTTTCCCGCCTGCTCCCGTTCTACGAAAAATACCCCACAGACCTTTCTATCCGCCAGAACGTGGGCGAAGCCATGGGCGATTTGTTGCAGAACGCCGTCAACGGCTGGCGCCTTTCCACCGACACCGCCTGCGCGTTTATCCCGCTCGACGGCTATACCGCGGTGTACGAAGTGTTGCGGGACGAAAAACTGAAAAAACTGATCGAACGCGCCATTGAAATTTTCGACGGCATTGACAAAGTGGGCATTCGCTGCCAGACCCACGCCACCCTCTCGGGCGCGCGCGGCATTCTGCGTTTTTATCGCCTGACGGGGGAAGAAAAATACCTTGCCATCGCAAGAAAACTCTTCGCCCTGTACGAAAGCGACGGCATGACGGTCAACTACGCCAACTATAATTGGTTCCACCGTCCCGAATGGACGGAAGGCTGCGCGGTTGTGGACTCGTTTATCGTCGCGATGGAACTTTTCGCCTACACCGGCGAATACGCTTACGCCGCCGCCGTCAACCGCATTTTTGAAAACGCGTTCCGCTTTTCCCAGCGCTATAACGGGGGACTGGGTTGCGACCTCTGCACCACCGAAACGCAGCCCGTGCTTCGCGGCGGCGACGGTATTTTCGAGGCGTACTGGTGCTGTTCCATGCGCTGCGGCGAGGGCATCTGGCGCCTGTCGTCCTTCCAGTACCTGACCGACGGCGATAAGATCACCGTTCCCCTTTACAACGACAACGAGGCGGAATTCTTCGGCGGCGCGGTGAAGATAGAAGAACGCAAAGAATCGGACGGCAAGATCGTCTTCTCCGTCAAAAAGGCGGAAAGACCTTTCGCGCTCCGCCTGTACGTCCCCGCGTTTGCCAGAAACGTCAAAGTGAACGGAGCGGAAGTCAAGACGGACGACGGATTCGTCTTCGTCCCGGTCGAAAAGGCGGGGGAAGTCGCGCTTACGTTCGATCTCCCCGTAGTAAGCGACGCCTGCCGCGGCAAAAAACGCTATTTCGTGGGTGATACCATGTTGGGCGAAATTTTGTCCGGCACGGGCAAGTTCGGCGAATCTTACGAGGTGGACGGCAAAAAACTGCATAAAATCGTCGATATGGTTCGTCAGGACGAAAACAGCAAAGATATTTCGATGAAGGTGATCTTTTAATGGAAATTTTCAAACTCATTCCCGCTTATAAAGACAATCTTTGGGGCGGAACCAAACTCAAAACCGAGTGGAATAAAAAGACCGATCTTCCCGTCGTTGCGGAAAGTTGGGAACTCAGCTGTCACGACGCCGGACTGTCGGTCGTCGAAAACGGGACTTTTGCGGGTAAGACCTTAAAAAGCGTTCTGACCCCCGCAATGCTCGGAAAAAACGCCGCGCATTTTCCCTTTTTTCCCGTGCTGATCAAACTGATCGACGCGAAAGACAATCTTTCCGTACAAGTGCACCCGTCGGACGATTACGCGCTTAAAAACGAGGGCGAATACGGCAAAACCGAAATGTGGTACGTCGTGGACGCCGAACCGGGCGCAGGACTTTATTGCGGTCTGAAGCAGGACTTGACCGAAGCGGAATTCCGCAAAAAAATCGCGGACAAGACGCTCGTGGAAGCGCTGCAATTTTTCCCCGTCAAGCCGGGGGACGCGTTCTTTATCCCGTCGGGCACCGTTCACGCCATCGGCGCTGGCGTTACCATTTGCGAAATTCAGCAAAACAGCAATCTGACCTACCGCGTATATGATTACGGCAGAGTGGACAAAAAAACGGGGAAGGAGCGCGAACTGCACGTCGAAAAGGCGTTAAAAGTCGCCGACCTTACCGTTTATCGCGACCGGATCGTGCCGAAGGAGGAACGTGCAGGCGTAAGTCTGCTCGCGTCCTGCAACTACTTTACCGTGCGGAGGCTGGCTCAGCCGGCAGCCGGCGCCGTCACGGCGGACGAAAACAGTTTCCTTTCGCTGACCGCACTTTCCGGCGCGGGGACGATCGCGGGACTGCCTTACCGAAAGGGAGATACCTTCTTCCTGCCCGCAGGGTTCGGAAAAGCGGAAATTACCGGAGAGTCGGTCTGGATCGAAACCCGGGTGTAATTCACCCGCGGAAAATTTTTCCGTAAAAAGCCGCACGGCGCCCGCCCGACGGCGGGTGTCTGCGCAGCGCATTGCCGGAAAAGTGCCGCAGGCACGGCAAACTGCCCGCCGTGCAGGGAACGCCCGCAGGGCAAAGCATTACCGTTTGTCCGCCGGACAGGGAGTACCCGCAGGCGCGGCAAAACTTTATACACCGATTTTAAGCAATAAAACTGTGTGCAATAAAAAATAAGAGGTAAACTATGATTTACGACGCGATCGTCATCGGCGGAGGCGTGGTCGGTTGTTCCGCCCTCCGGTACCTTTCGGCGTACGCCGGCAACTATCTGCTTCTGGAAAAAGAAGCCGAAGTTGCTACCGGCGCGTCCGCGGCAAATAGTGGCATCGTGCATACGGGGTACGATTGCGAGCCGGGCACCAACAAAGCCCGCTTCAACGTCGCCGGCGCAAACCGCATGGAAGAGGTGTGCCGCGCGCTGCACGTTTCCTATCAAAAGACCGGTTCTCTCGTCGTGGGACGGGAACAGGATTTGCCGGAACTGCAAAAACTTCTTTCCCAAGGGGAACAAAACGGAGTGAAAAACCTCCGCATCTTAGAGAGAGAGGAGTTTTTACGCATTCAACCGGACGTGAACGCGTCTTATCGCTACGCGCTCTATTCGCCGGATACCGCTATTGTTTCGCCGTACAATCTCACCATCGCTTATGCGGAAAGCGCGATCGTCAACGGATCTGCCGTTCTGACGGGCGCGGAAGTGACGGCGGTGGAACGAAAAGACGACCTCTTCCGCTTGCATACGAAAAAGGGAGAGTTTGTCGCGCGCTACCTGATCAACGCCGCGGGGGCGAACTGCGCCGCCGTCAACGACCTTTCGGGCGGAACGCCTTTTACCGTGACCTACCGCAAGGGGGAATATTACGTCGCCGATAAACAGCAGCCGGGAAAAGAACAGATCAAAACCGTCGTTTATCCCTGCCCGAACGAAATGGGGAAAGGCATTCTGGTCGTACCCACTACGGCGGGCAATCTGCTGTACGGACCGACCGCAGAAAATATTCAAAATTACGAAACCGAAGTGTCGCGGCAGGGGCTTTCCGCCGTCCGCACGGCGACTTCTTCGCTCATCGACGGGTTGAAATTCAACGGTACTATCCGCGTATTTGCCGGCGTGCGCGTGCTTTCCGGTCACGACTTTATTGTGAAAGAGGACGAACGCGTGCCGGGCTTATTTACCTTTGGCGGGATCTGTTCGCCGGGGCTTTCGGCTTCTCCCGCCTTGGGAGAGGAAGCCGCGCTTTGCGCTGCCCGATATCTGAAAAAAGAAAAGAAAAAGGAGGTTCTGCCGCTTCCGCCCCGCGTCCGGGTGAAAAACCTGACGGAGGAGGAGAAAAACGCGCTTATCCGCAAGGATCCGCGCTACGGAAAAGTGGTCTGCCGGTGCGAAACGGTCACCGAAGGCGAAATTTTAGCCGAACTTTCCCGCCCGCTGCCGCCCAAAACGCTGGACGGATTCAAACGCAGGCTCAGGACGGGCATGGGCAGATGTCAGGGCGGCTTCTGCTGGCCGCGCATGGCGGAACTTTTAACCGAAAACGGCGTTCCGCTTGCCGAAATTACAAAGGCGGGCGCGGGAACCGAAATCGTGGTGTCGGAGATCAAAGCGGGACTGCCGGCGCGTTTTGCAGACAATAAAGAACAGCCGGCAAATTCTGTAAAAGCGGCTTCTGTCAAGTCCGCAGATTTTGCCGGAAAGGAGGGCGCCGACCTATGAACAAAAAATTCGACGTAACGGTGATCGGCGGCGGTCCCGGCGGTATGGCGGCTGCGCTTGCCGCGGCAAAAGAAGGCGTTTCGGTCGCTCTTTTAGAGCGGGACGATAAACTGGGCGGCATTCTCAACCAGTGCATTCACAACGGTTTCGGGTTGCACTATTTCGGCGAGGAACTGACCGGTCCGGAGTATGCGTACCGCTTCAAAAAGCAAGTAGAAGCCACGCCCGGAATCACCGTTTTTCTGGACGCGATGGTGCTTTCGGTTGCACCGGACGGCAAAAGTCTGTCCGCCGTTTCTCCCAAAGAGGGCGCGTTTACGGTAGAAACCCGCGCGCTGGTCTTTGCCACCGGCTGCCGGGAGCGGACTGCGGGCGCCATTTCCATGTGCGGCACCCGCCCCGCAGGGATTTATACCGCCGGCATGGCGCAGCGTCTTTGTAATGCGGACGGCTGGATGGTGGGCAAAAACGTGGTCATTTTAGGTTCCGGCGATATCGGGCTCATTATGGCGCGGCGCATGAAGTACGAGGGCGCCGACGTCAAAATGGTAGTCGAACTCATGCCGTATTCGTCCGGACTCAAACGCAACGTCGTTTCCTGTGTGGAAGACTTTGGGATCCCGCTGTTGTTTTCAACTACGATTACGCGCGTCGTCGGCGAAAAGCGGGTGGAAGGCGTTTATATCGCAAGCGTGGACGAAAGAGGCGTTCCCAAACCGGAAACCGAGCGCTTCGTTCCGTGCGATACGGTGCTGCTTTCGGTGGGGCTGATTCCGGAAACCGAACTGTGCAATTCCCTCGGCGTAAGGCAGGACGCGATTACGAAGTCCGCGTTCGTGGACGAAGGGCGGCAGTCTTCCGTCCCCGGCGTCTTTTTTGCGGGCAACTGTCTGCACGTGCACGACCTTGCCGATAACGTGACCGAAGAGGGAATGATTGCAGGGCGCGCGGCGGCGCTGTACTCGCTGCAAAAGACCGAAAAACGCGACCACGTAGGGGTGTTTTCCGGTCACGGCGTGCGGTACGTGCTTCCGCAAATTGCGGCAAAAGGACAGCCGTTCGATCTCTATTTCCGCGTGGATAAAGTCTATCAAAGGGGCGCGGTGCAGATCAAAGCGGGCGGCGCCGTCATAAAAACCAAAAAATTCGCCGTCGTGGCGCCCGGGGAAATGCAGAAGATCGCGCTTCCCGGCGTGAACGGCGACGTAACGGTAGAAATTGTCGGAGGTGACGCGGAATGAAAACGGTGGAATTGACTTGCATCATGTGTCCCATCGGTTGCCGCATCACGGCGGTAAAAAACGGGGAAGAATGGCAGATCTCGGGCAACGGCTGCCCGCGCGGCGCCGCTTACGCTAAAAAGGAAGCACAGCGCCCCGTGCGCGTCATCACCTCGCTGGTAAAAACCAGGGACGGGAAAGTGCTTTCGGTCAAAACCGAAAATCCCGTCCCGAAAGAAGAAGTGTTTCCGCTCCTCTCGCGCCTGAAAACGGTGACCGTTTCACGAAAAACCGACGTCGGGGATGAAATTCTGTCCGTAACTTTGCCGGACGGCGAAGTCGTGCGCTTCCTCGCCACGGCAGAATACGACCCGAAATAACCCGGTTTTTCCCGTGTGGGAAATCGGAATGCAGAGTGTGAAACCGGCTACGGATATGCGGTGAAACCCGATAGATATGACAGTTATAAAACAATGGAAAAGAGAGCGGGGCGCTTGCAATTTTGCAAGCGCCACGCTCTCTTTTCTTGATTGTCGATATAAAAAATTTTTACAACCTTTCGGCGGCAACAGAACAAATCTCTTACACTGCACCCGGCTTTCGGAGAATTGCCGGGCGCCGCGGCAGGCGGATTCCTTCCGCAAAGCCGGCAGGGGTTCGCCTCTAAAATCAATCCTGCAAAAACCGCGCCGTTTCCTTGGCTTTTCTCAAGCCGAAATACAGCGGCAACCCCAGCCCGTAGCAAAAAATCGCCTGGGTAAGGAACAGGGAGAGAAAATTCATCCAGAACGCCGCGTCGCCCGCTGCAAATTTCCACATCAGCGGCAGAAAAATCGCGTTCAGCGTCACGGGGAAGTTCATTGCCAAAATCGGTTTTTTCCTCGTCAGACGGGTTAAAACCGCCGCAAGCAGCGTGGTCAGCGACCCGATTACAACGTCCCAGACGCCGTACGGCGAAAGCAGGTTCGCGATCAGACACCCGACGAAAAGCGCAGGTACGCTTTCCGAAAAAAGAAGAGGAAGCGCAGTCAGCGCTTCCCCCGGTCTGATCTGTACCGGTCCGAAAGCGAGAGGAGCGCAGACCAAAGTCAGCGCAACGTACATGGCCGCGACGATGCCCGCGCGGCAGAGCTTTTTAGCAGATACAGAGTGCATATTTTTATCACCTCGGTTTTTTTAAGGAAGTGTTCTCCGAAAACCTTCCCGCAAAAGTTTAGCACTCTTTTCCAAAAAAAGCAAGGGTTTTTACCGGGGGTGAAAGGTAAAAAGCAAGGGTTTTTACAGGGGGGAAAGGTAAAAAGCACGGGTTTTGGCAGATAGAAACGTAAAATACGATGGTCTTGAGCGGAAAAACCGTCTTTTTAAAAAATCGCGTCGGTATTGCGGGTCTGCCATATTCAGGGCGCTTTTACCCTCGCAACAGCGAAAAATTCAATGCAGCCGGCGCAAAGGATTGTACATTACAAGGTAAAAAATCGTCCAGATCCCCGCGATTCCGACCAGAATATAGATCAGCCGTGCCAAAACGGTAGTCGCACCGCCGGCAATAAAAGCAACAAGGTCAAAGGCAAACAGCCCCACAAGCAGCCAGTTCAGCGCGCCGATAATGACTAAAATCAATGCGATAAACGAAGTAACTTTCATAATAACAAAACCTCCAAAGTCGTTTTGATTATTTTCCCCGCAATTACTTTTTTTATACCGAGAAGCTTCAGAAATTTGACAAAATACAAAGCAAAGCGGTGCAACAGGTACGATAAAGTTTCTGGTCGAAAAACGGCAAAAATTAAATTTGTCATAAAAAATTATGACAACAATCTGCGTTTTGCCCGTGTGAAATACTTGACAAAATGCTGGGGGGGGGGTACACTAAATGCAGATTTCAGAAAGGGAGATCCACCGACAAAAAAACAGTTTTCTTGTCGGTAAGGCGGCAAAGCCGCAAGGGCGTTCCACCGCCCGCAGCGGGAAAAGCCCGGCAATTCCACCGCCCGCAGCGGGAAAAACCGAGCGGTTCCGCCGCCCTTTCGAGCGGTTCCACCGCCCTTTCGAGCGGTTCCGCCGCCCTTTCGAGCGGTTACGCCGCCCTTTCGAGCGGTTCCACCGCCCGCAGCGGTAAAAACCGGGCGGTTCCGCCACCCTTTCGGGACAATGAAAGATAATTTTTTGGAGGTAACAAAATGAAGAAGCAAGCTAAAAAAGGCTTCACCATCGTGGAACTGGTCATCGTCATCGCGCTGATCGCGATCCTTGCCGCAGTGCTGATTCCGACGTTCTCCAACGTCATAAACAACGCGCACGAAAGCAACGATACCATTATGGTGAAGAATCTGAACACGATTTTAAACGCGGAAGAGGTTAACGGCAATCGCGCCGAAACCATGCAGGATGCGCTCGATCAGGCGGAAGCCGGAGGCTACGTTGTTTCGCGCATTACGCCGACTTCTACGGGAGATATTTTGTGGGATCAGAAAAGCAATCGTTTCCTGCTTGTAAACACGAAAAAGGGCGTTGTAGTATACAAAGACGAAAGCGCTACCGCAGATCCCGACTTTACCAACAATGCGCATCAGTACTGGAAAATCACTAAAGACGCCGCAGCGGAAGAAAAGGGTTATAGTCTGTATCTGACCAGCGAGGGGTATAAGGGTGATCTTACGGATTTGCAGGTGAAAGCTGGTCTTGACGTCGGCAAGCATACCGACGTTACCAAGGCTACTTATACCGGATCCGATAAAGCGAAGTCGGTTGCGGTCTTTACAAACGGAGGGGCGCTGACGGTTAATGCTCCTTTGGATGTCGTAAATCACTACGGAGATGTTGACAAGGTCGTAATCGAAGCGGTTGCGGATTCTTCTTATCACGAAAACGGAAAAGTTTCGGTTTCTTTGGAGGCTAAAGACGGGCATATTGTTATTGAGGCTTCTGCAACGGTAAAAGAAGTCGTTGTTCCTGAAAACGCTGCGGCGGATACGAAAGTTGACGTAAAGGAAAACAGTACTGTTGAAACCGTTGTCGTTGACAATGCGAGCGTTGTTGTCGAAGTGAAAGAAAACGCGAACGTTAAAAACGTAGTTGCTGCTGCGGATAATACCAACGTAATTGTTCCCGCAACCTCGGCCGCTAATATAGTTCAGAAAACTCAGGTTGCTTCTGGCGCGGAATTGATTGCGGCTGTTAATGCTGACAAAAACTATATTGTTTTAACTGCAAACGTTACCGTAGAAGAAATTCTGCTGGTAAAAAAGAGCATGGTGATTGACGGACAGGGGAACAAACTTTTGTCGTCGGCGAATCGAGTATTCAGAATGACTGCCAACGATGTGAACCTTATGTTAAAAAATCTTAACGCAGAAACGACTTTTGCCGGAGAAGATTCCCGTTGTGTATCTTTGGATAGTGAACTGAAAAATCTGACTTTGACTGTTGACAATTGTTTACTTAAAGCAGGTTATTATGCAATCAATATTACTGGGAAAAACGGTAACGGTTCTTCGAATGTTAGCGTTCAGATTGTTAATTCTACCATTGAGGGCTGGGCGGCGATTAACAATCATGCGAGTAGTGCGATGTTTGTTGTCAACAATTCTACTTTAATCGGGAACAACAATAAAGCCTATAATGAAGCCGGCTGGAATAATTATTCTACCATCGTATTTGATGGCGGGAATCTCTTTAGTGAAAGTTCGACAACGTATGGTAGTAAAATTATAGTAAACAATTCTACCATTAAGCAAATAACCAAAACAGAAAACATACAAGCCGCATTTTCTTCTCAATATGGAAATGTTAGTAGCGAAGCATGGTTTAATAACGTTAAATTTGAGCACGAGGGTGCAAATGCAAAAGATCTTTATCGCCCCTATAAAAAATCTAACAATGTTAAAATCTATGTTGACGGAAAACTGACATATGATGGGTATGAAAACTGAATATAGGTTTCTGTTTTGAATGATTGATTTTTGATAGATCATTTTAAAAGCGAGCGCCCTGCGGAAAATTTTCCGCAGGGCGCTCGCTTTTACTGTAAATAAATTTCAAGACAAAAAAGTGTGTCAAGGTCAAAAAGCCATAAATTTTCTTTTCGTGGCACAGAGATTTAATCAATTCATTTTATGGTGCGCGCCCGCGGTATTGTGCCGCGGGCGCCGGTTTATATTCTGTTTATATTTTTATATATGGAAGAGAGAACTAATTGTTTCCCGCCCGGCGGCACAGAGATAAAATCTCGCGCCGCCGGGGGAATGGTGAGGACAGGTTTATGGTTTACATATTTCAGCCCAAACTCGATCTATCGGCAAAACCTTACGCCTTGGGATCGGCTTCCACAACCTCTTTGGGCGTTGAGGGGGCTTACTGCGTAAAATAAAGCCCGGGCAACCCTTTCATAAGGGTGCCCGAGCTTTTCTGTGTTAAGCCTACTTTATTTCCCCACGTCGAAACATAGGAGCGCTTTCGTTTTGAGCGAGGAAAGAATTGTTTGTCCGATTTTCTGCCGTATCGCGTTTGGAGCAAACCTTCCGCTTCCGGCACAAACCCGATCGCGCGGCGAAAGTTTCCGTATTCAGCGAAAACTTTCCGATTTCAGCCCAAAACGCAATCGAATGGCAGAACCTTACGCCTTGGGACCGGCTTCCACAACCTCTTTGGGTGTTGAGGGGGTTTACTGCGTAAAATAAAGCCCGGGCAACCCTTTCATAAGGGCGCCCGGGCTTTTCTGTGTTAAGTCTACTTTATTTCCTCACGTCGAAACATAGGAGCGCTTCCGTTTTGGGCGAGGAAAGAATTGTCTGTCCGACTTCCTGCCGGAATCAAGTTCAGCGCAAACCTCCCGTTTCCGGCATAAACCTGACCGCGCGGCAGAAGTTTCCGCATTCAGCGAAACCCTCCCGCTTCCGACACAAACCTTACCGTGCAGCAGAAGTTTCCGCATTCAGCAAAAAACTTCCGTTTCCGGCATAAACCTGACCGCGCGGCAGAACCTTACGCCTTGGGACCGGCTTCCACAACCTCTTTGGGCATGTGGGTGTACTTTTTGAAGTTTTCAACAAAGCTGGCTGCCAGTTTCTTGGCGGTTTCTTCGTAAGCCTTTTTGTCCTTCCAGGTATTCTTCGGAATCATCACTTCGTCGGGAACGTTCGGACAGGTGGTGGGAACGTCTATGCCGAAGACGGGATCTTTTTCAAACTTCGCGTTTTCGAGCGAACCGTCGAGCGCGGCGGAAACCATCGCTCTGGTGTAGCGCAGCTTCATCCTGGAACCGGTGCCGTAGGAACCGCCCGACCAGCCGGTGTTGACGAGGTAAACGTGCGCGCCCGATTTGGTCATCTTTTCTTTCAGCATTGCTGCGTAAAGGGACGGATCGAGGGGCAGGAAGGGTTCGCCAAAGCAGGTGGAGAAGGTGGGTTGCGGTTCGGTAATGCCGCGTTCGGTACCCGCCAGTTTGGAAGTGAAGCCCGAAACGAAGTAGTACATTGCCTGTTCCGGCGTCAGACGGGAGATGGGAGGCAGAACGCCGAAAGCGTCCGCGGTCAGGAAGATAACCGTTTTGGGCTGTCCGCCGATGCCGGGGATCGCCGCGTTGGGAATGTAGTTGATGGGGTAGCCCACGCGGGTGTTTTCGGTTAGAGAACCGTCGTCAAAGTCGAATTCTCTCGTTTTGTCGTCCATTACCACGTTTTCGACTACGGAGCCGAAGCGGATAGCGTTGTAGATTTCCGGTTCGTTTTCTTTGCTCAGGTTGATGCATTTTGCGTAGCAGCCGCCTTCGAAATTGAAGACCGAATCGTCCGACCAGCCGTGTTCGTCGTCGCCGATCAGGTCGCGGGCGGGGTCTGCGGAAAGGGTGGTTTTACCGGTACCGGACAAGCCGAAGAAGACTGCCGAGTTGCCGTCTTTTCCGATGTTGGCGGAGCAGTGCATGGGGAATACGCCTTCCTTCGGCATGAGGTAGTTCATGACGGAGAAGACGCTCTTTTTGATCTCGCCGGAATACTGCGAGCCGCAGATCAGGACGATCTTCTTTTCATAGTCGATGATGATCGCCGCTTCGGAATGGACGCCGTCGCGTTCTGCGATGCATTTGAAGCCGGGGGCGGCGATGATGGTGAAGTCTTCCTTAAAGTTTTTCAGTTCTTCTTCGGTAGGACGAATGAGCAGTTCGTGAATGAACAGGTTCTGCGAAGCGAGTTCGTTGACGATGCGGAAAGATTTCTGATACTTTTTATCCGCGCCGGCAAAGCCGTCGAAGATGAAAATTTCGCGGTTCTGCAGATAAGCGATGACCTTTTCGTACAGAGCGTCGAATTTTTCCTGACTGATGGGAACGTTGACTTTGCCCCAGGCGATTTCGTCGTGAACGCCCTTGCTGTCCACGATAAATTTGTCTTTGGGGGAACGACCGGTGTATTTGCCGGTGGTGACGACCAAAGCGCCGGTGTTGCTGAGTTTGCCTTCGCCGCGCAGAACGGCGCGTTCGGTAAGTTCGGCAACCGTCAGATTGCGATGAACGATGGTGGGGTTGATGATCCCCAGTTTTTCCAATCCGTAAGTTTCCATATGATTCACTCCTTTTAAGATTGTTGCCTGTAATGGTTTCAGACCGGCAAAAGATTTTGCGGCAGAGCAAGGCGATTGCTAAACTTGCGGTACCGTTTTTTGCCGGGCGCCCGTTTTTGAAAGCGTTTCAAGCGCCGGGCGCGAAATTTGTCCCTTAGTAGGGCATTATGTATTTTACCCCATTTCCCGCAAGAAAGCAACCTTTTTGAAAGATATTTCAGCCTTTTTGATATACTTTTTTTTCGGCGGGATATTTCGCTTGCGATATAACTTTTGCGTGAAACGGGTGTTTTTTCTGCCCGGGAGGAAGTTTTTTGGGGAAAATCCCCGTTTTTTGCAATTTTCGATAAAGAATGTGGAAAGGAAAAGGAAAAATCTTTATCGCTGCGATTGCATTTTTTCCCAAGGCAAGGTATAATATCCCCGAGCGGCGATTTGCCGCCAAAGAGGAAACTATACTTTTATGTTAGAAAACAACGACGGGCAGAACCTTTCCGCCCAGGACGAAGCCGCAAGTTCGGGTCTTGCGGGAAACGACGACAAGACGCAGCAAGAAGCGGGCGCGCAGCAGTCCGGGGAAGATGCAAAACAAGCCGCGGGCGCGGAACAACAATCCGCAAGCGAAGAAAACGCGCGGCGCGGAAACGAAACTTCCGGCGCGGTGAAAGAACCGGCGACTTTAAAATCCGTAGAACACGTGACGGCGGGGAAAGCGGAAGATGCCGCGGCAAACCGGACGGGCGATTCTGCGGCGAGCCGGTCGGGGGAAAGTGCCGCCCCCGCAAAAAGGAGCCAAAAAGATCTTTTGAAAGAATGGACGGTGGACGTACTGTTCTGCCTGATGGCGGCAGCGGTGACGGCGGTAGCGTATCATTTCTTTTCCAACCCCAACGGTTTCGCGCCCGGGGGACTGACCGGTCTTGCGACCATGGCGGCGTATCTGACCGAGTTGAATATGGGCTGGTTTATGTTGATGTTTAACCTGCCGATTTTTATCGCGGTCAGCATTTTCGTCAATCGCAAAACGGGCATTATGCTGTGTATTTACGTGGCGCTGCAGTCGCTGTTTTTGCTGCTGCTGCCCAAAACCGGACTGCCCGTATACAAAACGACCAATAACCTGATTTACGCCAGCATTGCGACCGGCGTGATTTCCGGTTTCGGCTTTTCGCTGATGCTGCGCAGATTCGGCGCTTCGGGCGGAACGTATGCCATCGCTTCTTTATTAAAGCGCGCCCATCCGGAATCCAACGTGGCGTGGGTTTCCTTTGCCATGGACGCCAGCGTGGTATTTCTGGCGTTCTTCGCCTACGGCAGAAAGGTCGATCCCGTCATCGGTACGCTGCTTAACCTGTTTATCGCCGACGTAGTGGTGGATTACGTGCTTTCCGGCATGAAGAGCGGGTATAAGTTCCAGATCGTGACCGACGATCCGGAAGGTCTTGCCGAACGGCTAATGAAGGAACTGGGGCGCGGCGTGACCGATATCAAAGCCGTCGGTATGTATACGCATAAGGAAAAAAATATGCTGATCTGCATCATTCGCCGCCGTCAACTGGGGGAAATGATGAAGATTTTAAAGTCCTATCCCAACGTATTCGCCTCGTTTGAAAAGGTGAGCGAAGTGTTCGGCAGGTTCGTAAAATAAATAAGGGGAACGCGGAAACGGAAAGGCGCGAGGTTTCTCCAGGAAAGGCGCCGGACTTACCGCGCAGGCGTTTGCGAAAATAAGAAAGCGAGGAAACGGTAGTCAAAAACGCGCGGTGGTTACCCGTTCGGCGTTCGCGAAAATAAGAGAGCGACGTTTTTTCGCGGCGCGGTCTTTATTGATCTTTCATTGATTAAGAGAATCCCGCAGGACTTTTGCGGAAATAAGAGAATCTTGTAAAATAGCATTAAGGGCGCGGGGCGGATTTTCCGTCCGGTTTCCGCGTACTTTATTATTCAAAATATAAAGAGGAAAAGCATATGACCTGTCAGGTTTGCGGGCAACGCCCGGCGGCGTTTGAAATAGACGTCGTTCGTGGCGGAAAAAAAGAAAAAGTATTTGTTTGCGCCGCTTGTGCGGAAAATGCACTGTCAGAAACGGAAGCGGGCGCCTTTTCGGGCGGAACGCAGAAAACGCCGTCCGAACTTGCCAAACGGGGCGGGGAAGATCTCCGCTGCGCCGCCTGCGGCACCTATTTAAGCGAAGTGATGCAGACCGGGCGGTGCGGCTGTCCCGAATGTTACCGCACTTTCCGTGAATTTTTATTGCCCCTGCTCGGTAACGCCAAAGACGTGCGCCACCGCGGCAGAGTGCCGGAAAGCGCCAAAAAAGCGGCGTATTTCGCCCGGGTGGAAGCGCTGGCAAAGGAAATGGACGAAGCCTTCCGCCGCGGCGATAACGACCGCGTGAAAGCCTTGACCGAGGAGATCCGGTCGCTGAAAGAGGAGGCGAAAAGACAATGAAAGACTTTATTTTCGTTTCGTCCCGCGTGCGGTTTGCACGCAATCTCGAAGGGGTACGCTTCCCCGCAAAAGCGAGCGAGGAAGAGGCGGAAAGCGTGCTTAGCGCCGTGCTTCCCGCACTGGAAAAGCGCGGCTACCGCGTTTTCCGCACGGCAAAAATGCAGGAAAATCTCCGCCGCGTGCTGATCGAACAAAATCTGGCTTCCCCGACGCTTTGCGCTTCGCCGTACGGCGCTTTGGGGGTGAGCGAGGACGAATCCCGCGCCGTGATGGTGATGGAGGAGGACGAACTCCGCCTGACCGAAACGGGCAAGGGGCTTTCCGTACGCCGGCTTTACGACGAACTGTCCAAAGAGGAAGTGGCGCTGTCTTCCGACCTCAAATTCGCGTTCGATAAAAAACTGGGGTATCTGACCGCCTGCGCGACCAACCTCGGGACGGGAATGCGGGCTTCCGTTATGCTGTTTCTGCCCGCGCTGACCCGTGCCGGCGCCATCGGCGAACTGAAAAAGGAACTTGCCTCGGCGGGCGTTCTCGTCCGCGGCATTTTAGGCGAGGGAACGGAAAGCGAAAATTCTCTGTATCAGATCAGCAACGCGCGTTCGTTCGGCGTGACCGAGGAAGAAATTCTTTCTCTGGTGGAAAAAGCGGCGCTCAACGTGCGCGATCTGGAACGCGCCGCGCGGAAAGCCGAAAACGAGGATCACCCGTACGAAAACGAGGATCGGTTCAAGCGGGCGGAAGCAATTTTACGCTCCGCAGTGCTGTTAGGATATGAAGAATTTACCGCGCTGCTTTCGGACGTGAAAGAGGGCATTGCCGCGGGCGTGCTGCAAAACCGGGGGATCGATCCGGACGATCTGATGATCTCCATGCGCCCCGCGCATATCGAAGCCATGGCGCGCCAGCCGCTGAAAAAAGAGGAAGAAAACTTTTTCCGAGCGGAATACGTCCGCAAAATTCTGCGGTAAAAAGAAACGGATTTTGCCGCGGGCGGGGAGAACTTCCGCGGCTATGGTGGGGAGAACTTCCGCGGCTATGGCGGGGGAACTTCCGCCCCAGGTGAGATAAAAAACTGCGGGCGGCGGGAAAAACGCCGTAATCGGGCGGCGGGGAATTCTTCCTTATGCGGGGAAAATTCCGCCCCGCGGAGAAACGGTTTTTACATTCTGTCCCGCGGAGAAACGGATTTACGTTCCGCCCCGCGGCTGCCCGCAAATGACATAAACCGGAGACAAACAGGAGAAGAGGGGAGATATGTTTAACGACAAACTGACCAAAAGCGCCGTAAAAGCCATCGAACTTTCTAACCGGGCGATGGAAACTTACCATACCACCTTTGTCGGCAGCGAACATCTGCTGCTGGGGATTTTATGCACCGAATGCAAGGCGAGCGCGCTGTTTGCCGCACAAGGGGTCAATAAAAAGAATTATATCGAGGTGTTCCGGCAGTCGGTTTCCAAAGAAACGTCGCTGCACGGCATGACGCCGCGCCTCAAACACATTTATCAGCAGGCGTGCGAGATCTCCGCCGACGCCGACGTTGACTATATCAGCACCGAGCATCTGGCGTTCGCGATCCTGATGGATCGGGAAAGTATTGCCTGCCAGATGCTGCGTTCCCTGGGCAAGAACCCGGACGCCATCGAAAAACTGCTGGAAGAGGTCATTTTCCCGCAGGAAGAGGACGATTTTGAGGACGATTCCGCCGCTCCCCTGAAAAAGGAAACGGTGCGGGAGGGCAAAAAATCCGGCGTTCTTGCAGATCTTGCGGGCTTTGGCACAGATCTTTCGGAAAAGGCGCGTTCGGGCAAACTCGACCCCGTCATCGGCAGGGAAAAGGAGATCGACCGCGTGATTCAGATTCTTTCCCGCCGCACCAAAAACAATCCCGTGCTGATCGGGGAGCCGGGCGTGGGGAAAAGCGCCGTCATCGACGGACTGGCGCTCGCCATCGAAGAGGGGCGCGTGCCCGAACTGCTGCGCGGCAAAACGGTATTTTCGCTGGATATGTCCGGACTTCTTGCCGGGGCGAAATATCGCGGCGAGTTTGAGGAGCGCCTGAAAAAAGTGCTGTCTTCGGTAAAAGAGGACGGCAAAGTCATTCTGTTTATCGACGAGATTCACAACATCGTGGGCGCGGGCGCTTCCGGCGACAGCAAGATGGACGCGGCGGAGATCTTAAAGCCCATGCTGGCGCGCGGCGAATTGCAGACCGTGGGCGCCACCACGCTGGACGAATATCATAAATATATCGAAAAGGATCCCGCGCTCGAGCGGCGGTTCCAGCCCGTGCTGGTAGAAGCGCCGTCGGTAGAGGATACCATCCGCATTTTAGAGGGGCTTCGCGACCGGTACGAAGCGCACCACAACGTCGCGATCACGGACGAAGCCATCGAAGCGGCGGCGGTGCTTTCCGACCGGTATATTGCCGACCGGTTTTTGCCGGATAAAGCCATCGACCTGATCGACGAAGCGGCTTCGAAAGCGCGGCTGGGCAGTTATTACGCCCCCGAAAACATCAAGAAGGCAGAAGCCGAACTTGCGGCGCTCCGGCGGGAGCAGGGCAGCGCCCTTGCGGAAGGCAACCGCGCCGCCGTGGAAAAATTCGAGCCGCAGATCAGGGAAAAAGAAGAGGAACTGGAACGCATTTCTTCCGCCTGGCGGACTTCGCGCAATCGCGCCGCCGCCTGTATCGGGGAAGAAGAAGTGGCGGACATCGTGGCGGACTGGACGGGCATTCCCGTTTCCCGCCTGACCGAAACCGAAGCGGAAAAACTGCTGCATCTGGAAAGCGAACTGCAAAAGCGGGTCATCGGGCAGGACGCCGCCGTACGTGCGGTATCCAAGGCGGTACGCCGGGCGCGCGCGGGGTTGAAAGATCCCAACCGCCCCATCGGTTCCTTCCTTTTCGTGGGACCCACCGGCGTGGGAAAAACCGAGCTGAGCAAAGCGCTTGCTTCCGCCCTGTTCGGGGACGAAAACCAAATGCTGCGGCTGGATATGAGCGAATTTATGGAACAGCACTCGGTCAGCAAACTCATCGGCGCCCCTCCGGGCTACGTCGGGTACGAGGAAGACGGACTTCTGACCGAACGCGTGCGCCGCAAGCCCTATTCCGTCGTGCTGTTTGACGAGGTGGAAAAGGCGCACCGCGACGTGTTTAACCTGATGCTGCAGATTTTAGACGACGGCAGACTGACCGACAGCCGCGGCAGAACGGTTTCGTTTAAGAATACGGTCATCATCATGACTTCCAACGCGGGGGCTTCCGCCGCAATGGAACGTCCGGCGCTCGGCTTTTTCGACGAAGAAAGGGAAGAGGGACTGAAAGAAAAGATTCTTTCACAATTAAAATCCTTTTTCCGTCCGGAGTTTTTAAATCGTCTGGACGATATCGTGGTTTTCTACCCCCTGCAAAAGGACAGTCTTTTGCGCGTGGTGGATATTTTGCTGAACAAACTCGGCGCACGGCTGAAAGAAAAAGGAGTATCCTTTTACGTCACGCCCGCGGCGAAAAATTATCTGGTCGATCAGGGTTACAGCCCGGAATACGGCGCACGTCCGCTCAGAAGAGCCATTGCCCGTTTGGTGGAAGACCGCCTGTCGGAGGAGATTCTGCTGGGCAAAATTCTGCCCGGCGAGCGGGTGGAAGTGGACTTTATGGGCGGCAAGTTGTGTTTCCGCTCGGTCAGGGTGTAGGGAAGAATCGGGGCAAAAGAGAATTAACGAGATGCCCGGGCGCAAGTAAAATTTTAGCGGCTGCTGTGGCAGCGCGCTTCCTGCGGTAAGGCGGCACGGAAAGTTGAAAAATCTTGCGTGCGGGCGACGAACGTTCCCGAAAACGGTGGTACGTCCCGCGTTTTTCGGTACAAAAGTGGTCGCCGTGCAGGCGGCGAGCCATGCGCACGCGGGCGGAATCAAGGAGCGTATATGCAATTAGGGATTTCAACTTCCAGTTTGTTTTTAAAGGCGGATAACGACCGCGCGATGGCGCTGTTTAAGGAATGGCGCGTTCCTGTGGCGGAAGTTTTTCTGACTACTTTTTCGGAGTATAACCGCGCGTTCGGGAAACTTCTGCACGAGATCAACGGCGAAACCGAGGTGCATTCCGTCCACGTTTTGAATACGCAGTACGAGCCGCAACTCTACAACCGTCACCCCAAGGTGCGCAAAGACGCCTATGCGCTTCTTACAATGGCGATGGAGGCGGCGGAAGAACTGCACGCCGAATATTATACTTTCCACGGGGTGGCGCGTATCAAACGCACGCCGTACGTTCTGGACTTTGATAAAATCGGCGCGGATACGGCGCTGATTTTCGATATCTGCAAGCAGCACGGGGTCACGCTTTCGTACGAAAACGTACACTGGGCGTATTACAACGAGCCGGGATTTTTCACCGAAGTCAAACGGCGCGTGCCCGGGCTTTCCGCTACGCTGGATATCAAACAGGCGCGGCAAAGCAGGATCGACTACCGTGAATTTCTGGCGGAAATGGGAAACAGCGTCGTGACGTTGCATCTTTCGGACGTGGACGAAAACGGAAAAATCTGCCTGCCCGGCAAAGGGATTTTCGATTTTTACGAACTCTTTTCCCGCGTGCGGGATACGGGCGCCGACCCTGCGGCGCTCATCGAGGTCTATCCCGAAACGTACGACAAGTACGAGGATCTGCTTGCCTCGCTGGACTATTTAAACGAGGTCGCGGCAAAGGTAAAGTAAGGGATTTCTGATAAAGGAAGTTCTGATAAGGAAAACAGCCTTGACCCAAAAGGTGCCGTTTATAAAAATGCGTGCCGGCGGAAAGGCCGAAACTTTTTGGAGAAAGAGAGTCTGCGCCGTCATAGAGAAAGGCAGTTGAAACGCCATAGAGAAAGAAAGTTGAAACTGTCATAACGGGGAAGTTTGAAATCCTGCCGGTAAATCTTTGCCGGCAGAATTTTTTGTAAAGGGGCGCCCCGCCGCAGGTTTTGCGGCGGGGCGCCCACCTTTGATTGTCTTGATTGTGGAATAAACGGACAAATCCGTCTGGTTTTCTACAACTAATTCACATATGTAGAAATATAAACAATGACGGTATTTCTGTACTTGTAAAATATTTCCACATTTGGTATAATCGGATCGTAAAGGAAATAAAGAAGGGCGCCGCGGACGAACGCGATTTGATCTGCGGGGTGAACGTGACCTTATCCGCAGGGCGGGCAGTTCTATCCGTCGGGTTTTCCCCAAAGCAAAGCAGCGCAAGGCGCCGCCGCCGGCGGAAAGGATTCTGCAAAGAAACGAGGCGGCGAGCCTGCTGTAAAACGCAGCAATCGCAACCGGCAACGCCGTCGCAAAAGCAAAAAGGCAGACCGGTGCGGCGCCTTTTCTTAATTTTCTAACCGTCCGAAACGTGAGCGGACGGGAAAGGAGTAAAAAATGCAGGAAACGACGACAATCAAAAAGCCCGATCGCAGGGTAATCAAAACCAAGCGCGCCATCAAAAACGCCTTTATCAGTCTGATCGCGGAAAAAGACGCGGGCGATATTTCGATGAAAGATCTTGCCACCCGCGCCGATGTGGACAGGAAAACGGTCTATAACTACTACCGCGGCATTTACGAGATTCAGGAGGAACTGGAAAACGAACTGCTTGTCCTGATCGATGAAGGGATGGATGAACTGGACATTGCGAAAAACCTGAAAGATCCCAAGCAGATTTTTGAAGTGCTTAACAAAAATATCAACACGAATTTCGAGTTGTACGCGCAGTTGATGAAAGTGGATTCCGACTCCCACATTATCCGCAAAGTGGTGGATATGCTGCGGGAACGCACCAAAAAAGCGCTGGAAAAGAGTATTCCGCAAGGGGTGTGCGACTGCGACGTGCTGGCGGAATTCATCACGACGGGTACCCTTTCGGTGTATCAGACCTGGTTCAACACCGGACGGACAAAGCCGCTTGCCGAAGTGTCGGAAGAGGTCGGGGTGCTGATCGTATACGGCGTGTCGGCGTTCAAAAAAGATTGACCTTCCCCGGACGGGGAAAAGATTTTGCTGCCGGGCGGAAAACGACCGCACGGCGGAGTGCGAAAAAATTGCGGCTTTTTGCCGAACCATAAAGGAGAACGGATTATGAAAGAATTCAACGAACTCTGCAAAGAAGCGGAAAAGATCGACCTTTTGACCTACAGCGCGGTGCTTGCGCAAAAATCGCTGCACATTTTGCCGGCGCTGAGAGAAATTACCGAGGACGGCTTGTCCGGCGCGGCAATTTATGCGTCGTTCATCTTCGGCGCCATCGCCGCCGACGGCAGGTTGAGCGAGGAAGAATATCTGCTGGTTTATCCCATGCTGCGCGCCTTCTTCGGCGAAGACGTCGATTACGAAACGGCGAAAAAGGTGTTTTCCGTCGCCGGTCCCGAACGGCGGGCGCTGAAAAAGAGCGCCGCGGAAATGGCGAAAGTCTTCGGCGAACTGGACGAAGACCTGCGCGACGACATCGTGACCGTCTGCCTGCTGATCACGGCGGTCGACGGCAAGGTTTCGCTGAAGGAAAAAGCGTGGATCAAAAAAATGCTGGGCTGAGGCGGGTATGTTCGATCGCATTAAAAAATTGAGGGAAGAAAGCCGCGCGTTCGAGTCTTCGCCCGAAAAAACCGAAACCGACGAGGACGGGCGCGCTTTGGTACGGCTGCGCGTACGGGACGACGACGGGTTTCTTTCCCCCTTTTATGCGGAAGGTCGCCCCGTGATTTCGGGGGAGACCGCGGCGTTTTTAGAGCAGAGCGTCAAGCACGTGCGCCCCGAAAACGAGGTACGGTTCGTGATTTCCGGTAACTGCGTGGAGGAAGCCGAGCGCCCGCTGTACCAAAAGGCGATCGAAAACTACTACCGGCAGGAGTTTTCGGAAACGCGCGATCAGATCAGAAGGAACACCGCTGCCGGCACCGTGATGACGGTGATCGCCGTGCTGGTTTTTCTGCTTGCCATTACGCTGACGGCGCTTTCCGCAGCAACCCTGATTTTAGACGTGCTGGACGTCGTTGCCTGGGTGTTTTTGTGGGAAGCGGTGGATCTGTTCTTTCTGCAGCGCCCGATTCTTAGGATAAAGCAACTACGCAATTTGCAGATCGCGACCGCAAAAGTGGATTTTGCGGCGTGAAACTGTTTGCCGGGCAGGGCGGCGCGTGCGAGCGCGGGCTTTGCCACGGAATAAAAAGCGCTCCGGCACATGTCTGAAAATTTAGCGCGGAATAAAAAGCGCGCCGGCACGTGTCTGAAAATTTGGCGCGGAATAAAAAGCGCGCCGATACTTGAACAAAAATTTTGCCGCCTGAAAATTAAAAAACAGTTGAAACGAAAACTCTGTCGTGCTATGATAATGCGGCAGAGTTTTTGCTTGCGATATGGAAAATAACGAAAGGATAACATTATGACAGAGTATATTTTTCCGGTAAAAATCGCGCATGAAGAAATTGCAAAAGGCATTTTTGCGGGCGAAGGAACGGCAACGGATTCCGCTTCCATTAAAGAGATTATAAAAGGTTCCGTTTCGGAAGTCGAAAAAAGGGAAACCGCGGGCGCCGATTTAAAAAACGATGGAAAAACCGTGGGCGCCGGGCTTGAGAGCGGCAGAAAATTTTCCGCACTTTCTACGTTGTTGCGAAAAAAGACCTTGCAGATCGGGCTGAACGAAGAAGATACCGCAGAACTTTCCGCCGGGGACGCATTCGTTCTCGATTTTGGAAAGGAAATGAACGGCGGCGCGCGCATTTTAACCTTTACGGCGGAGAATGCTTCCGCACGCCTGCGCTTCGGCGAAAGCCTGACCGAAGCCTGCACGCCGCTTGGCGAAAAGGGCGCGTGTAACGACCATGCCCCGCGCGATTTCACGTTGCCGCTGCCGGCGTATTCGGACGTTTCCGCAGGGAATACCGGATTCCGCTTTCTGCGGGTGGAAATTTTGACCGGTTCGCTGAAAATTAAAAGCGTCGTCGCCGTCAACCACATTTTAAAGAAAAAGGCGCGCTACGTTTACGGCGGCGCCGACCCGCTGCTGAAACAGATTTATACGGCGGCGAAACGCACCGTCGATCTCTGCGCGGCGGGGGACTTCGTATGGGACGGCGTCAAGCGCGACCGGCTGGTGTGGGTGGGCGATCTGCACCCCGAAATGCTGGCGCTGACCACCCTGTACGGCAGAATGAAAAGCATCGAACGGTCGCTGGATTTTGCTAAATTTCAGGCACCGTTGCCCCTTTTTATGAACGGCTACCCCGCCTATTCGCTATGGTGGGCGGTCATCGTCGCCGATTATTGCTTTGAAACGGGCGCGTTCGATTTCGCCGAAAAACAGGCGGATTACCTGACCGGACTTTTGCAGATTCTGACGGATTCCACCGACGAAAAGGGGGAACTTTCGCTGCCGTTTTATTTTTTGGACTGGCAGACCGAAGGCAGACCGGAAGCGAAAGAGGGCGTTTTGTGGCTGGCGCTTCTTGCCGCAAAAAAGGCGGAAAAACTGCTTGCGGCGCTGGGACGGGACGCGGCTTCCGCCGCCAAACTGCGTGAGAAGTTGGAAAAGCGCACGCCGGTGAAAACGACCTTCAAACAGGTGATCGCGCTCCGCTATTTTGCGACCGGAACGCTGGACGAGGAGGAAAAGCGGGCGCTGCTATATGGCGGCGCCGCGGGGATTTCTACCTTTATGGCGTATTATATTCTGACGGCGATCGCCTCTTTTGCGCCCGAAAAGGCGACGGAAATTGCCAAAACCTATTACGGCGGCATGCTGTCCCGCGGGGCGACGACCTTTTTCGAGGATTTCGATACCCGGTGGTTGAACGTCAGCGGCAGAATCGACGCGTTTCCTTGCGCGGGAGAAAAGGATCTGCACGGGGATTTCGGCGCGTTTTGCTATAAGGGGTTCCGCCACAGTTTGTGCCACGGCTGGGCTGCGGGCGTGCTTCGGTTTTTGTACGAGCGGGAAGAAAAGTAAGGCTTGCCGCGCCGCGCGGGATTTCCGCGCTGTATGCACGGGAAGATGAATTTTCCGCGCGGAATTTCCGCGCCGTGCGTGAGGACGAGGCGGATTCGCCGCGTCGTAAAACAATAGGGTAGGTTTAAAGATTTATGGAATAAAAACGGCACCGCAACTCTTGCGGTGCCGAAATTTTAATATAAAATATTGCAAAAAAAAGTATGCAGGCGCCGATTATTTTTAAATGAAAGGGCGTGACCCGGTTGATTTTTTCGCATTTAAAAGTGCGGCGGCGTGAAAATTTCACGCCAAAAGCAAAAACGAAATATGTTTTCCTTTCCGAACGGCGGTATATTTTGCGCCAAAGGGCGCGGGGAAAAATTGCCGCGCCAAACGCGCAAGGGAAAACCGTCACTTAAAGGAGCGATAAACCGTCACACCAAGGAGTGCAGCAGGGCGACGACGGCTTTGGAAAACGCCTCGCAGGAAGCGTGTACCAGATCGTTGAATTTCGCCCCGTCGTTTTTGGAGTCGGACACCGCTTTCATCATAAAAAACGGTACTTTGTTGCGGAGCGCGATGAGGGCGACGGCAGCGCTTTCCATATCGCAGACGTCGGCGGAAAAGGTTTCGGCAAGCGCCTGCTTTTCTTCCGGCTTTGCCACGAAACGGTCGGCGGAAGCGATGGTTACGAGGGGGTAGTCCGGAAAAGCCGCTTTCGCCGCGGCAAGAAGGTTGCGGTCGGTTTCAAAATACATTCTGCCGAGATCGACGTAGAAGCCGGGCGCAACGTGGTCGATCGCCGAGGTGTCGAACGCGTAATGCACCACGCGGTCCACCAGAACCACGCGGTTAAAGTCCATTTCGTCGGTCAGTCCGCCCACTACGCCGAAGTTCCAAAGCGCTTCGCAGCCGTAGGCGGTCAGTAAAAATTGCGCCGCGCCGGCGGCGGAAATTTCGCCCACGCCGGACTTGACAAGGTACAGTTCGCTGCTGCCGAGGGTAATTTTTTTGACGAAATAGGGGTGATGGCTGACGATTTCCGCACTGCCGAGTTTGCCGAGTACGGGGGAAAGTTCTTTTTCCATAGCGACGATGACGCCGATTTTTTGCATAGTGTTCTCTCCTTTGGGGCGGTTTGCGGTTTTTGGGCGGGCGTGAAGGCGTTTCCGGGCGGACGTTTGCGGTTTGCGCCGAAGGCTGCCGCGCCACGGACATTATTTGCCCGGCGTTTTTTGTATTGTAGCACGAAAGCAAAACTTTTCCAACCGTTTTGGGCAATATGCTTGCGCTTTTTACGGAAAAAGTGTATCATACCCAAAGAAAACCGACGACTTTCAAGGAGATTTTTATGGATCCACTGATTTTAGAGGGGCTGAAGCGCGGCTATACCGCCTATCAGGCTTCGGAATACGTAAAAGAAAAACTGAAAAAAGCGGGTTTTACCGAACTTTTCGAGTTTGAAGCCTACCAGATTAAAGAGGGCAGAAAGTATTTCGTGACCCGCGGAGACACGGCGATTTTTGCTTTTACCGTTGGGGGAAAAGACCCGAAAACGGGGGTACGTCCCGCAAAAATCGTTGCGTCGCATCTGGATTCGCCCGCGCTGAAACTGAAATACGAACCGGTAACGGACGCTGCCGGCGTCAAAAAACTGAACGTGGAAACCTACGGCGGCGGCATCTGGTCCACGTTTACGGACGTGCCGCTGAAAATTGCCGGGCGCGTCGTGGTAAAAAACGGGGGCGAACTGATCTCGAAGTCTTACGTCGATCCGCACCTTTACGTCATTCCCAACGTCGCCATTCATATGAACCGCAAGGCGAACGACGGCTTCGTTTACAATCCGCAGGTCGATCTCGGCGTGCTGTTTTCGGAAGTCGTCGGGAACGATTATTTCAAGCACCTTGCGGGAAACGACGAAGAAGTCGTGGATTACGATCTGTTTGCGGTCAACGCGACGGAACCTTTCTTTGCGGGCGCAGCGGAAGAGTTTTTGTGCGCCGGGCGGCTGGACAATCAGGTTTCCGCCTATGCCTCCCTTTCTGCGCTTTTAAGCCAAAAACCGGGGGACGTCCCCGGTATTTCGGGTTGTCTGTTTGCCGATCACGAAGAAATCGGCAGCCGGACGAGGGAAGGCGCGGCTTCCGACTTTTTGACTGCTACGCTCAGCCGGGTGCTGAAATCCCTTGGCGAGAGCGAAGAGGAAATGCAGCGGACGGCAGCCTGCTCGTTTGTGGTTTCGGCGGATAACGCGCACGGGGCGCACCCCAACCATCCCGAACTTTCCGACCCGACGAACAAAGTGACGCTGGGCGGCGGTGTGGTCATTAAACACCACGCCAACCGCAATTATACGACGGACGCGCTGTCTTCGGCGCTGTTTTCGGAAATTTTAAAGCGCGCGGGCGTGAAGACGCAGCATTTCTTTATGCGGTCGGATCTTCGGTGCGGTTCTACGCTCGGTACCATTTCGTCGGCGCAGTTCCCCGCGATGAGCGTGGATATCGGCGCGGCGCAACTTGCCATGCATTCCTCGCTGGAAACCATGGCGGCGGCAGACGCGGACGCGTATACCGACGGACTCAAAGCCTTTTTCGGCGCGGATTTTTCGGTAACGGAAAAGGGATTTCTGCTGAAATAATATCAGAACCCGACGCGGCTTGCCGTTGGAAATAAAAAACGTATAAGAACGGGCGGCGCATGGAAAAGGATCGCAGTCCGCGAATATGTGGCGGAGCAAAACAAAAATTGCGCCCGCAAATCTAAGGAGAAAAATTATGGATATGACCAAGTTTATGAAAAAGGAAGGGGAAAACCCCTTGGACAACGTGCCGGTGGCAAACGGCGGCTACACTTCGATCTTCCGCACCATCGGCTGCGTGGGCGACAGTCTTGCTTCAGGCGAGTTTGAAGCGGTCAACGAAAAGGGCGATACGATTTATTACGACGCATACGATTTTTCCTGGGGACAGGTGATCGCGCGGACGGCGGGCGTGAAAGTGTACAACTTCTCCCGCGGGGGAATGAGCGCCAAGGAATACACCGAAAGTTTTGCGGAAGCAAACGGCTTTTGGGACGAGGATAAAAAATGCACGGCGTATATCATTGCGCTGGGGGTCAACGACCTGATCAATTTTGGGCAGGAAGTGGGGACGACTGCGGATATCGACCTTGCCGATCCCGAAAAAAATAAGCCGACTTTTGCGGGATATTACGCGAAAATCGTGCAACGGTACTTAAAAATCGAACCGCGCGCCCGGTTTTTCTTTATGACGATGCCGCGGTCGGATGATGAAACGCCCGAGCGCGCCGCCCTTTGCGAAGCGCATTCCGGACTGCTGTACGAACTGACCAAAGTCTTCCCGCACAGTTACGTTTTAGATATCCGCAAATACGCCCCCGTTTATGACGCCGCCTTCCGCGAAGCGTTTTATATGGGCGGGCACCTCAATCCTTTGGGGTACGAACTCACCGGGCAGATGGTGTGCGCGTATATCGATTATCTCGTAAGAAACAATCCGAACGACTTCCGCAAAATGGGCTTCGTCGGCACTTCGCTGGACAACGATCGGTACAAGGACTAACGGGGCGGTTCCCAAAAGAAACTTCGGGACGCCTGACAAAATTTAATGACGTTTCGGCGCCGGCGGAGGGAACGCAGGTTTTGCTAACCTAAAACGGCGCTTTCTTTGCCAAAAATCCGGAAACTCAGACGTTTTTTTAGAGAAATTGCTGCAAAAAATTACGTTATTTCTGTCGAAAATCGAGCAAAGTATAGGAAATACACAAGCAACTCTTAAGAAGCGTTGCATATCAACGTAAATTATGATATAATACAAAAGCAGATTTTACGCTTAGCGGACGTAAGGATCGCTTAAGCCGGGGAATTCCGATTTGTAAGAAGGGACTACACGGCGATGCGGCAGGGCGGGCGGCAGGGTTTGTTCCGGCATTGCCGATCAGTCCCGAAATGTCCGACGGACGGAGAAGAAAACAGAAAGAAGCAAAAGAAAACAGTATTCCGCCGCCGGAAAAGCGACGCGGCGGAAAGCGAGGGAAAAGAATGAAGAGTAAACAAACGGTAATGAAAGTATTGCTTGCGATGACGGCGGCGATCTGCTTGCTGTTTTCGGTGGCAGCCTGCGACAAAACGCCGTCGGGGGATCCAAGCACGTTGCCTTCCGCGACGATAACGGCGCCGACGGAGGGACCGATCCTGCCTTCCGAAGAACCGACGACCGAACCTACCGTGCCCGACGCACAGCCCACCGAAGAACCGACGACGGAGCCTACGACGGAACCGACGACGGCACCCACGCCTGCCGATCCGTTTACCGGAATCGCGCTTGCGTATAAAAACATGGTGTACGACGGAACCGAGCAATCGCTTGCGGTTACGGGACTTCCCGAAGGGGCGACCGTCGTTTACGAAGGTAACGGACAGATTCTGCCGGGGGAATACACGGTCAAGGCGACCGTTTCCATCGGCGAAGCGACCAAGGAATACACCGCGCTGCTTCTCATCAGAAAAGCGCGCGTGACCGTGACTGCGGACGATAAAGTCAAAGATATTTACGATCTTAATCCCGACCTTACATACACCGTGACCGGTCTTGCCGCCGGGGACGCGTGGGAAGTGGACGGGGCGCTGAACCCCGATCTGTTCTCCGGCGAGATCGAATTCGCCACCGACTGCGAGCAGTATTCGCCCCTCGGCGTGTACGATATCCGGATTTCGGGCGTGACTTCCGAACTTTACGACGTCCGGTTTAAGGGTGCGTCTTTGACGGTGAAAACGTATACCACCGATCTTGTCAAGGGCGGCTTTCAATTGAACGATAATTATGACACCGTGTATAACGGCGAACAGGTCAACTGGATGGGCGTCAACTTTTTCTCGATGTTCAACTCTTGCTGGAATTGCAATGAGGGAGTTGTATCGGAAGCAGGCGTGCAGGCGGCGTATCGCGCGCTTGAAACGCTGGCTTCTTACAACGTGAAAGCCATTCGGTTCTTCCCGATGAACTATTATGCCTGGCAGCAGGGCGGCTGGTTTACGAACCGGCAGGAATTTATTTACACCTGGCACCGCCTCATCAACAAAGCGGCTTCGCTCAACATCGGGCTGGTACCCTCGGTCTGCTTCAATACCGAAATTATAAGGAACGGACTGAAAGAAACTTACGGCGCCGACTGGCAAAAATACGACGTGGACTTCGGCGAACTTGCAAAAGCCATCACCGAAGGGAGGTCGAACCCCAGTCTGGATATTTTGTGGGATTATACGGACACCTTCGTCGGCGAATTCGTCGAACACCCGGCGATCATGTTGTGGGAGTTTTCCAACGAATACAATCTCGTCGTGGGCGTCGGCAGCAACAAGACTTTTAACACGACGAATACGCAGGTTCTGCGCGAAGCCTGGGCAGAACGAGTTTATAATCTCGACCGCTATCATCGCCTGATCGGTTCGGGCGACAGCGTCCTGAGAGAAGCGCAGTACCAGATCTGGAAATACGACAGAAACGCCGGACAGGATACGGTGGAAGAACACGAAAAGGTTCTTGCGTATATGAACGGCGGAAAATTTTCCACCATCAGCGCACACGACTATTTCAGTCCGACCTACGGACGTATTTATTCGGTGATTCCGTCCGGAAAAACCGAACTGCTCGACCAGTATCTCAACGATCGCGAAGCGTACGACGCCATCGTGGCGCAGTATCCCGCGAGTACGGATAAAGAATGGCAGATGGTTCCTTATTTCGGAAAAACGACGATGAAGGAACTGTTCCGGATGCAGATGGAAGAAGCCAAACGCCTGAAAAAGGGAATGTACGTGGGCGAAACCAGTTTTTCGTCTTCCGACAACCGCACCTGGACGATGGAGGAGTTGGATATGTTCCTTTCCGCGTATGCGGAAGCCATGCGGGAAACCAAAATGCCGCTCGCGCTGTTCTGGAACTACGACCACAACGCCAACAAAATCGAAGGGCAGGTCAACGACCGCGGCACCGGCGTGGAATTCAGCTGGAACGAGCGCTGGGAAAAGGGCGAAAAATATCTGCAGATGATCAAGCGTTATAACAGCAAGGAAGAATAAAGTTTTTGCGAAAAAAAATAAAAAGCGGCACTTTCCGGACGGGAAGTGCCTTTTTTATGTTATAATCGGGTGGAAAAGGCGCGCAGGATGGAATGTGCGCTTTTTCGTTGCCCGTAAAGGAGAAAAAATGGAAATCGAAGTAAAAAACAGAAAACTGATGCTTGGCGAAACCGCGCTGTACGATCTCGACCAGAACGCGGAACGGTGGACGTTCGTTTTCCCGGAGAGCGTGGAGGGGAAAGCGGTCGATACGCTGCAAGGTTCGCTTGCCGTCCGCACGGACGCGAAACCCGCCGCCGACCGCATTTCCGCAACGAGAGAGGGAACGCGGTTTTCCGTCAGCCTGCCGCTCGGCGCACTTTCGGGTGCGACGGTTGCGGAACTGCAATTTTCGCTGAAAGGCACCGATTACGCCTGGTTCAGCGAGATCGTGCGCATCCCCGTGATCGCGTGCTTAAATCCGGATGGGGATATTCCGGCGGCAAATCCCACGCTGATCACCGAAATGGAAAAGAAGATCGAAGCGGCGGCAAGCGCTGCCGAGGTCGTTTCTCAGCGCGTGGACGGACTGGAAAGTTCGCGCGTGTGGTTCACCGTCGATCTGAAAAACTATTACAAGGAAACGGGGGCGCCGGACGTGGCTGCGTTCCGCACGGCGATCGAGGAACTGAAGGCGGGCATGCCTTCCGGCACGACGCCCAACGTCGTTCTTTACAACACGTCCGAAAACGGCAGTTTTTTCCGCAGTCTGATGGCGCCGGCGTTTGTCAGCGGCGTGCATTATCACTTTTTGGAAGAATCGTGGACGGGAATGGAACAGATCAACGTTTCCGGCGCAAGCGATATTGCCTTTTTCAACCTGCACGTCAAGGGCAGCAACGGCGGCAACCCTTCTCTTTTGATGTACAATTGCCACAACGTGCGGTTTGAAGATTGTTCGTTTGAAAATATGGCGGGCTACGTCGCGCAGATCAACGACTGTTCTGCCGTCTATTTTGAAAACTGCAAATTTACCGGCGGCACGGCGACGCACAGATTTGAAATCCGCGCCAACGACACGCTGCTTACCAGCGAACCGAAGTGGATTATGTTTGAAAACTGCCTGATCGTAAGCAAGGTGGGCGCAAAGCCGTTCGATTTTGCCAACGTGAAAAATCCGCAGTTTCTGGCGACCGTGCATAACTGCAGAAAAGCGGATTATTCCCCCGTGAGACAGAACGACTACGCGGGGCTTGGCAAGGCGCGCTTCGTCGTCTATGCGGAAGAGGGAACCGTGCCCGGCAAAAGAACGCTGGAAACGCCCTCTTCTACGACCGCGGACAGCGTGACGACGGTAACGCTGGAAGACGACCACGCGTATCGCTTTGCGATGACGGGCAATACGGTGCTTGCGCTGCCTTCCGTTTCGTCGGTACTGACCGAACACGCGATTTCGATTTACGTCAAGCGGACGAGCGGCACGCTTTCCGTGACCGGCGGACAGGTTACAAACGGTATTCCGTCGTCGTTTACTTACGGTGTGTTGCATTTCTGGTACCACCCGGACAAGACCGCCTGGAGCGGCAAGTTTGAAACCTGCTGAGTGCGCGGCGTAAGCGGGGAAATAAGGCGCGGCAGAAACGGACCCCGCGCGAGGCTATAAAAATAAGAAAAGGCGTACCACGGCAGAGAAAAATGAGGAAAGTACGGTGGGCGATTAACGATCGCCCCGCACTCCCGCGAGGCTATAAAAATAAGAAAAGGCGGCGCCACGGCAGAGGGAAATGAGGAAAGTGCGGTGGGCGATTAACGATCGCCCCGCACTCCCGCGAGGCTATAAAAATAAGAAAAGGCGGCGCCCGCAAACTTTGTTTGCGGGCGCCGCCCGTTTTTATATCCGTTTTATTTTATTGGTTAAGGGACTTTTGCGTAAGGGAATTCCTGCCGGATTTTCGTGCCGGTTTAAATTGCGGATTTTATAAAATATGCAATTTATCGGATTTTTTCAGACGCGGTAGCGGTTTCGCCCGTGCCTCTTCCGGCGGCGGAAATTCCGGTAGGGAGATCGGCGGCGGAATGATCTTCCGCAGACTGTCCGGCGGCAGTCTGTTCCGCCCCGGACTGCCCGGCGCTGTTTTCGTCGGCGTTTTGCCCGGCAGTCCGGGACAGGCGTTCTTCCGCGCGTTCTTTCAAAAACAGGCAGTCTTTTTCAAACTTGTCGAACAGATTATACCGTTCGGGGTGGACGAGGGCGGTAAAAACGCGTTCTTCCGCAAAGGGAATATCTTTCCGGATAAAAGCGAGATAGTCTTTCATATCCTCCCGCCGCGTATGCTTGTTGGCGGGGCAGGGGTTGTGCAGAACGGGTTTATCCTTGGCAAACGCCGCCACGTCCTTTTCGCGCAGAAAGATCATGGGGCGGATCAGCGTAATGTCGCTTTTGGACATATACGAAACGGGAGCGAAGGTGGAAAGGCGCCCCTCGAAAAACAGGCTTAACAGAAAAGTCTGCATCATGTCGTCGGCATGGTGCCCCAGCGCCAGTTTGTTGCAGCCGAGGGATTTCGCCGCGGAGTTCAGCGCGCCGCGGCGCATTTTTGCGCAAAGGCTGCAGGGGTTGCTTTCCTTCCGATAATCAAAAAGAATGGGACCGATCTCGGACGGAACCACTTCGTACTGCACGCCGAGGGAAGCGCAGTATTCCGCAACCGCCTTCTTTTCGCCTTCGTCGGCGTCCTTGAATCCCATATCGACGGTGATTGCCACGACTTCAAACTTTTTGGGATAAAAATTCCGCAATGCGGCAAGAATGGTAAGGAGCGTGACGCTGTCTTTCCCGCCGGAAAGACCGACCGCCACCCTGTCGCCTTCCTGAATCATCGCGTACTTTTCGACCGCCGCGCGGGCGGGGGATAATAATTGCTGAATGGTCATAAAATATTGTAAAATCCTTGTGAAATCCGTTTTCTTTATGATATAATGATTTTGCGTAAAACGCAAGTAAAACAGGAGAGATTTTGCAAGGAAAAATATGAAAGAAGTCAAAACGAATCGTTCCTTGGACGAAAATCTGCGCGGGACGATTGGCGAGGGAACTTTGGAAACTTCCGCCGCGGCGGGTAATGCTGCGGAGAATGCTCCGGATAGCGCTGCGGACAGTGCGACGGGTAATGCTGCAGCCGGAGAGTCCGGGAAACCTGCGACGAGCGCGGAAGAAAAGGCGGAAATTTCGCTTGCCTATCGCGATAAAAAAGAAGTAATAAAAGGCGGCGTTTTAGGCGCGTTTATCGGGCTTGCCATCATCGTACCGGGGGTCAGCGGCTCCGCTGTCGCCATTATTTTCCGCCTGTACGAAAAACTGCTGTACGCGCTCGGTAACCTGTTCAAAAAATTCAGATCCTGCGCGAAGTTTCTGCTGCCCATCGTGCTCGGCGCGATCGTCGGCGTCGGCGTCGGATTTTTAGGGGTGCAGAAACTGTTAAACGTTCTGCCTTTTGCGGTCGTGGCGCTGTTTGCCGGGCTGATGTTCGGCTCCTATCCCGCCATTACCGATCAACTGAAAGGGGAAACGCGCACCAAAAAACGCACGGCGCTGTTTATTATCGGAATGCTGGTGCCGATCGCGCTGTCGATTGTTACGACGTTCGCGAAAACGGGGGTACGTTCCCTCGAAAATCTGACCGTCTGGCACTATCTGCTGTTTTTGGTTCTCGGTTATGCCGTCGCCGTAACGCAGCTGGTACCGGGGCTTTCCGCCACCGCGCTGTTGATGATCTTCGGCTATTTCACGCCGCTGATGAACTCGGTCAGCCTGACTTACTGGAAAGAAAATCCCTCGATTTTTATCGTCTACGTCGTGCTGGTCGTCGGCTTTGCGGCGGGGATCGTTACCGTTTCGGGAATGATGAGCAAACTGCTGGAAAAGCGCCGCGCGCCCGCGTTTTATACCATTGCGGGATTGTCGCTCGGCACCGCGCTGACGATGTTTCTGAATCCCGAAATTATCGCGGTCTACCGCAGCTGGAGCGCTTCCGGCATCCGTTGGTGGGAACTGGGCTTAGGCGCCGTTCTCTTCGCGCTCGGCATTTACGGCGCTTATCAACTGGTAAAAGTAGAGCGGAAGAAAGGGTAAATTCCGCTTTCGGGTAAAGAGGAAGAAAGGGTAAAATTCTGCTTTTGCGGGCGTTTTCCGGACAATGGATACGGAAATCGGGCGTTCGTAAATAAATACGTTTTCGCTAAGAAAAATGCCGGCGTGCGCGCGGCAGGGAGGCAGAGTATGTGGAATCCGTTCAGAAGACAACAGCCCAAACTTGGGCTTGCCCTCGGCAGCGGCGGCGCCAAAGGAATGGCGCATCTGGGCGCGCTGAAAGCGTTTGAAGAAGAAAATATTACCTTCGATCTTGTGACGGGGACGAGTATCGGTTCCATCGTCGGGGCGGCGTACGCTTCCGGCATGAACTGGAAAGAAATTTACGACAAGATCGGCGAACTGGATTTTACCACCATTCGCAAGCGCGGCATTCTGGCGCAGATCACCATGACCGACAGCGGCAATATCGAGCGCGCAGTGGCTTCCGTCCTCGGCGAAAATACCAGGATCGAAGACCTGCAAAAGCCTTTTTCCGCCGTCGCGGTGGACCTGAGGACGGGGGAAGAAGTCGTCCTTTCGCAAGGCAACGTCGCAAAAGCGGTTACGGCGTCTTCGGCGGTAGCGCCGGTGTTTACGCCGGTCGTTTACGGTGAGCGGCATCTGGTGGACGGCGCCTATTTAAACCCCATTCCTGCGGACGTGTGCCGCGCGATGGGGGCGGATATCGTCGTTTCCATCGATCTGTCTTCCAAAAAAAGCGCGACGACCGATTCGGTGAAAATGCTGGACGTATTGCTGACCTCGGTCAAAATCGCGATGAAAAACGCCACCTATAAAGGCTATCACAACTCCGATTTCGTCATTCACCCCGATCTGTCCGCCTACTCCTCTTCCAAATTCGACGGCATTTACGAGATGTTTGAGATCGGGTACGAAGAAACCAAAAAACGCATGCCGGAAATCCTCGCTATGCTGCGCGCGCACCGCTATCGGTTGCCCGAAAAACGGCAGACGTCCCTTAAAAACGGGAACAATCCTTGCCCGCCGCAACTTTCCGCGCCTGCGGAAACCGGGAAAAATCCGGGGCAGAACGACGCATCGGCAGACAGGGGAAAGGACGGCAAAAATAAGGGGTAATCCGTCTGCCGGAAAGAGGAAAAGATCCGAGCGCCGCTTTTGAAGCAGGAAGAGATTCCAAACGGGCGGCGGTTTATGCCGGCGGGCGTTTTAACAACCGTCGTTTTATGACGAGCAGCGGCGCCTTTTGCTAAGAATGCCCGAAAAGGGCGGGACGTTCCAAACCGAAGCACCCAAAAACCGGAGCAACCAAAATAAGTACAAAAGGAAAATTTTTTATGGCAAATAAGAAAAGTAATCGGGATTCCTTACCGGAGGACACGAACGAAAAGGGGAAATCCTCGGCAAAGACCACCAAAAAGACCGCGAAAAGATCGGGCGGCAAACGCAAAAAGTCCAAAACCATACGTATTACCGTGGGGTGGAAAGCGGTCATCGCGATTGCGGTTATCGTTGCGGCGATCTATCTTTGTTACCTCTTCATTCCGCCGTTTAAAAGTGCGGTCGATAAGTTTTTGAACGCATACGGCGGTTCCTCGCCCTCCGCTTCGGTTTCGCCGTCGCCTGCCGAAACGCCGACGGGAGATCCCGCCGCAAGCCCCTCCGGCTCCATCGATTTTCCCGAGGTGAAGGAGTCGCCGGATAACCCCTACTACGCCGCAGTGGAACAGAAAACTTCGACTTCCGCCGCGCGCGACCTCGTCGTGCACTTTATGGACGTAGGACAGGGGGACAGCATTCTAGTGCAACTGCCCGACGGCAAAAATATGCTGATCGACGGCGGCGAAAAGGGTTCGGAAAAAGTTACCATTCCTTACATAAAAAGTCTGGGGATCACCGTGCTCGATTACGTCGTTGCCACCCATTCGGACAGCGATCACATCGGGGGACTGGACGACGTGATCAAAGATCCCGACATTCTGGCAAAAACCGTGTTCCTGCCGCAGATCAACACCGGGCGCATCACGACCGGTGTCTATCGCAGCCTGCTCGAAGCGGTGATCGCCGAAAACAGCAAAGTTTATTACAGCCGCGAAAAAATGGCGATCGCTTCCTCTTCGGAAAACGAGCCGTACTCTATTCACTTTTTGTCGCCGGGAGAAACGCAGATTTCCGCCATCAACAACACCAAGAAAAAGAACCCTTCCGCTGCGGAGAAAAACGACGTTTCGCCTATTATGCTGCTTTCCTATCAGGGGAAAAAGATCGTCTTTACGGGCGACGCCAACTGCCCGGTAGAACGGCAGGTTATCACGAATTACGAAAACGGACTGTACGGCACGCTGGACCTAAGAAACATCGACCTGTTGAAAGCCGGACACCACGGCAGCAACGGCGATCAGATCAAACACGGTTCAACCTCGCAGGAGTTTTTGAACCTGCTGACTCCCAAAAACGTCGTCATTTCGGTAGGCGAGGGCAACACTTACGGACATCCGGAAGCGGAGGTGCTTTCCCGTATTGCGGGGATCGGCGCAACCTGCTACCGCACCGACATGAGCGGAACTGTGAAAGCGACCGTTCTTTCCGACCGGTCGCAAAATATGGTGATCAAAACCGAAAAAACGCCCGCTTCCAAAACTTCCGCAGAGGCGAAAAAAATTGCGGAAAGGAAAACTTCCGTTCTTGCGGCAGCGCTTTCGGGCAGGGTTCTGCCGGTATCTTTCGGGGAAGGTCTGAACGCGGAGCATTCGGCGTTTTCGCTTTGTGCGGGAGATTTGAGCGCCGGGCTTTCTGCGCTTCCGCTTGCCGCGAAAAATTTGAACGCGCAATATTCGGCATTCCCGCTTTGCGCGGGAGATTTGAGCGCCGGGCTTTCTGCGCTTCCGCTTGCCGCGAAAAATTTGAACGCGCAATATTCGGCATTCCCGCTTTGTGCGGGAGATAGGCAGCGCGCCCTTTTTGAAAAAAAGAGAACTACCGCCGCGTGGAATTTCCGCCCGGCGGCGATGATAACGGACAAGGAGAAGATGACTTATGCAGCCTGAACAACTTTTGACGCGCGCGGTGTACGTAAAAGGCGCCGCGAAAGAGAAAAACCAACTGGCGCGGTTTACGCTTGCCCTTTCGGGGAAGGAACAAACGACGCTGTATCTTGCCGCCGGCAGCACGTTTTTGGGCAAGGTGAACGGTAAATTTGCCTTTTACGGGCCCATGCGTGCCGAACACGGCGCCGCCCTCTGTCACGAATACGATCTGACCAAAGTTTTGACCGAAAACGAAAACCTGCTGGAAATTTTCGTCACCGCCTACAATATCAACAGCTATTATATCGTGGACGAACCGGCGTTTTTCTCCGCCGCCGTCGTAAGAGGCGGCAAGACGGTTGCGACCGAACACGATTTTACCGCGTATAGAGAGCCGCAAAAAGCGCAGAAAGTACAGCGGTACAGTTTTCAGCGCGACTTTGTGGAGGTGTACGACCTGCGGAAGGCTTCCGTGTTATCGGAAACCGAAGAAGTTCCTCTGCCGCGGCTGAAGACTGTCAATCTCACCGCTCCGGACTACGGCGTACTGGCGTGTTCCGCGATCGAACGCGGCGCAGCAGAAGAGCGCGACGGATTGTACCCGTATGCCATTCCCGACTATGCGCGGGTGGGCGGCACCTGCAAAGGATATCCGGAAAATGAACTGGAGGTAAATCTTTTAAATGAGATCAACCGCCTGTACTACCGCAAAAAGACCGAAAACGACGCGGCGCCTTACCGCTATACGCTGTACGACGTCGGCAAAAACAAGACCGGCTTTATCAATTTCACCGTGGAAGCGGAAGAAGACGTCACCGTATATATCACTTTCGACGAAATTCTGTGCGAAGAAGAAAAGTCCGACCCCGCAAAGCGGAACACCGTCGATCCGGACGTACTGCGTCTTTCGCCCATGCACACCGATCCCGTCAACGGCGCAAAGGTGATCTTCCCCAAAGGGCGACACGAATTCACGCTGATGGAACCGTACACCATGCGCTATTTAAAACTGACGGTAAAGGGCAAATGCGCGGTTTCGGACGTCTATCTCCGCACGTACGAAAACCCGGACGCGTATAAAATGCAGATGCGGACGGGGGACGAAAAACTGGACGCGGTGGTTACGGCGGCGGCTTCCACCTTCTCGCAGAACGCGGTGGACGTACTGACCGACTGCCCCTCGAGAGAGCGCGCGGGCTGGCTGTGCGATTCCTTCTTCTCCGGCGCGGCGGAAACGTTCCTGACCGGCGAAAACAAGGTGGAAAAGCACTTTCTGACCACCATTTTGCATCACAACCAAAGCGAGATCGGCTATCTGCCGAAGGGCGTGTTTCCCATGTGCTACCCGGCGGATTTCCCCTCCAAGCAATACATACCCAACTGGGATATGTGGCTGGTGCTGGAACTTGCTTCGTACTTAAAGCGGACGGGCGACCGCGCGCTGATCGACGAATTCCGCGAAAAAATTTACGATCTCCTGCACTTTTTTGCGGGGTTTGAAAACGAAGACGGACTTCTGGAACGGCTGGACGGCTGGGTGTTCGTGGAATGGAGCCGCTGCAACGATCTGGTGCAGGACGTCAACTATCCTTCCAACATGGCGTATGCGGGGGTGCTTTCCGCCGCGGGCGAACTGTACGGCGACGAAGCGTTGAGGAAAAAGGCGCAGGCGGTGCTTGCCGAAGTGGAGAAGCAGTCCTTCAACGGGGAATTCTATCGCGACCGCGCGGTAAGAAAGGAGGGCGTTCTGACCGTAACGGAGGACGTGACCGAAACCTGCCAGTACTACGCGATGTTCTTCGGCTTGGTGACCAAAGAAAAGCACGCCGACCTGTTTGAAACCATGGTGCACCGCTTCGGACCCGAACGCGACGACAAGGCGACTTATCCCGCGGTGTGGCGTTCCAACGCCTTTATCGGCAACTATTTAAGGCTGGAAGTGCTGCTTTCTTACGGCTTGTACGAAGAAGCGCTGAAAGATTCGGCGGAATTCTTCTATAAAATGGCGCTCCGCACCGGCAGTTTGTGGGAACACGACAATCCGGGCGCTTCCTGCTGCCACGGGTTCGCCTCCAAAGCGGCGGCGTATATCGCGCAGGCGTATTTCGGCTACCTCGGCTGCGGTAAGTTCGGCGACCGGTTTATCGGAAAGGAAGGTTCCGCAAGCTTCCCCTACCACGGCAAGACGTACTGCGTGACCATTTCCGGCGGCAAGCGCGAAATTACCGTGCTGTAAGAGTGTAAAGAATGAAAAATTCTAGGGATTCCACCATTCGCCATCCCTAACTATTTTTGCGGTGATAAACCGATTTATGCGGCGTTAAACGCCGCTCGTAGTACGCCCATGTACTGCGCCCGAACGGTCGCGGAAAATGGCGAAAAAGACGCCTTTTCGGTAATTAGTGATGACGAATGGAATCCCTAAAGAATGAAAAATCGGCGCCCCGCAAGGCAAAGCCTTGCGGGGCGCCGATTATAAACAAGTATCCGGTTGATGCGGGGCGCTTTTTATAAACAAGTATCCGGTTGATTTTGCGACAAATCAATGTCCGAATTGGTTTTGTGACAAATTCTAAGGTTTCAGGTTCCCGAAAAAGCGCGCTGTGCCGTTTCCGATTATTTATAGGGGTGACCATCGATCGTCCGCCTAAGGCATTCGTATTCGATATAATTTATTTAAGGGGGGAAAGGCAACCTTTTGCGGAGTACTGCCGTTAAGCCGAGTAACATTTTGTAGGGGCGATCATCGATCGCCTGCCTGTGTGATTGTTTCTGCCGGCGCGGCAGGACTGTGCGGAAAGATAAATTCCGCGCCGCAGGGATTGCAAACGAAAGCCGTTTCGGAAACGGGTATTCGATCCGAAAAATTATGCAGCCGGATTCTGCGGCGCCGGAATTACTTGGCGGCGTTTTCCGGTTTGGAAGTGGGGCGTTCAAACACAATGTGTTCGCGCCGTCTTAAAATTTTAACTAAGTCGGCGTTATCCTTGGGGCGGGAGAGGAGATAAACGCCGCTTCCCACCGCGTCGGGCGTGTGGAAGTCGCTGCCCGCGGTAAAGATCAGGTCGTTTTCTTCCGCAAAAGCAAGCGCCTTGTCGTTGTGGCTGTCGTGCCCCGGGTGCCCGTTGAACACTTCTACACAGTCGAGATATTTGGGGTCGAGCAGCGTGATTCCCGCGCGGAAGGGGTGGGATTGCCCCATAAGCCAGCCCTTTTCGGTGGAAAGTTCGTATAATTCTTTCTGCGTCATGGGGAAGATCTCGTCGCCGCGTTCGGCAATCCATTCGGGGTCGACGCCGTAAAGCAGAATTTCGGCTTTCGGGGGATCGGGCTTATAATAGGTCAGGCAGTCCAGCAGAATCTCCATACCGAAAAAGACGTCGATGCCGTACTTTTCGCATTCCTTTTTCAAAGTGTAATAGCCGTCTAAGTAAAACGCGATGTTTTCCTTCGCGGTCGGCTTTTTATAACAGCAGTCGAACAGCGCCCGCACGAAATGGTTGGTGCAGACGATGCCGTCGTAACCGTTTTTGGCGTAGATTTCGGCAATGGTCTTTTCGTCCGTTTCCGCGCAGGGGGACTGGTGTAAGGTGTGCAGGTGCATTTCCAGTTTATACATAAATTTCCTCTTTTGTCCGCTTGCGGGGCGCTTCCGCCTTAAGTCTTCGGTGACGGGCGGGCAGGGATTTCTATCGCAAGCGGGCGGCGGGCGTTTGGCGGATTTTTCCGCTACGCCGCATAGCCGAAAGTATTGTACTACGATTTTTCCCGTTTTGCAAACGATTTGCCCTCTTTTTTGCTAAGGAAAAATTTCGGAGGGTTTGCCTTGGCTTTCTTTGAAAGCGGGGTGCGGCGCCGAGCGGCGAAGGTGGGGAAATCGCGAGATTTTTACTTATTTTGGGGAAGTCGCGTAGCGCGGTTCCGCTTCCGGCGGGTTTTTGCGGCGGTTGTTTGGAGTGAAAAAGACCGCTTGTCGGTTTTTCCGCAAAAAAAGCAGAAAAAGATAAATTTTGCCTTGAAAAAGATTGACTTTTTTTTCGGAATATATTATACTCTTAAACGCACGGCAAAGATTGCCGCAAAATTTGTTGCTGATATGGCTCAGGTGGTAGAGCGCGTCCTTGGTAAGGACGAGGTCCCCGGTTCGAGTCCGGGTATCAGCTCCAGTAAAAAACGAATCTGCAATTTGCAGGTTCGTTTTTTTTGCGTAAAGAAAGCGGGCGGGTATTCCAAAGTCAGGGGTGGTCTTTACCCGAAGGACGATTCCCGCCGGAAACGTTCCGCTGCACGGAAAACTTGCCGGCAATTTTCAGGACCCCACCGGAAACCTTACGGACACAGAAAATTGCCGACAGTTTTTGGCTTGAAGGGCGCCCCTGCCGAAAGCGTTTTGCAGCACGGCAAAACTTCGCCCCTTCGGCGGGGCGAAGGGCGCGAAAAACGGGATTGCCTTTCAAGACCGGGCAAAAAGACCGATCCTCTTTCTCAAGGCAGGGCAGGAGGTTTTTTGCGGGCTATTGCCTTTCGGGACTCCCCTCGGTGCAGAGTAGTTCCGCGGGATCGACGTCCAGAACCACGCAAAGGTTGGCAAACGTGTCGAGCGCGGGCATCTTGTCCCCTTTGACATAGTGCGATACCGACTGTTGCGAAACTCCCAGCCGTTTCCCGATCTCGGTTTGCGAAAGTCCGCTTTGCCGAATGGCTTCCGCAACTCTTTTTTGTATCATGGATAGGGTTATCATACGATTATATTACAACCAAAGGGCGTAATTTGCTTGACATACGCCCATCGGGCGTGCTATGGTAGTATCTGTGATTTCATCGCAAATTTTGCGTGAGGAGAAAAAAGAGGGAATGTGGTTTCTTTTGGTAGCGATTGCCGCGCTGGTTTTTGGGGCGATCCTGTTAGAAGTCATCGACAAAAAAGGAAAACAGAAGCGGGGCAAAGTGCCGGTCGAGGCGTCGCCGGCGGCGGAGAACACGGCTTCCGATTTCTGGTTTCTGGCGAACGAAACGGTTGCAAAGTGGATTTCCGTGGCGGCGGAATATTGCAGAGTTTCGATTGTGGAAGAACGGGAAAATGCGCATGCGTTCGCTATTCTTGCCAAACGCGATTGTTTCGTGTTCGGAATCGGACTGAACGAGCCGGAGGGCAAGCGCAGAAGAGCGGCGGAGGTTTCGCAACGGCGGGAAATTCTGCGCTATTATTTTTCGGACTATGGAATGCCCGTTTTATCCGTAAGGGAGAGCGTTGACGAGCGCGCCGCGTTTGCCCGGTGGGCGACGGAATGCGTGCGGGAATTATTGCAGAAAAACGGCGTGCTTGTAGAGGTGGAAGACTTGTGCCGCGCGTGCGGAAGCAACGGCGCGAAAGCAGACGACGCGCAAATCGGCGCAGTGTGCCGAATTGCTTACGCGCCGAAAAGTTTCTGGTAAGCGCATGGGGTTTTTCTAAACTTTATTTGCGGGATTCATTGCCGTACTTTATAGAATAAAGATAATAAAAAACGGGCGCCCGCGGCATTTTGCCGCGGGCGCCCCTATAAATTTTGGTTCAACAAAGTTGAGACGAAACGGATAAGAGGATAAATTGATATTCGATATATTAAAAACAGTCGTGCTTTGGTTTTGTTTTTGCGGGGATAAGGAAAACGCCAAAGGCGATAAAGACGAAAATTTTAGAAAAACCCGCACAGGTGAGGCAGGGGGAAATGCAGGACTATGGTAGGTACAAAAGCGGTAAAAGTGAATATCTCAAAAACTGTACAGAACTATGGAAATGTGGAAGACGCCGGAAAGCGCAGTTTCCATAGGGAATTATTAAAACTAAATTATAGAATTGCGCTTTCAAACGAAAAAGAAAGGCTCACGGAATTTACCTGAAATTCCCTATGAAAACTGCGGTAATGTCAAGCCTTTTTGCCGGCAATGCTCGCGAGGGTGGTACTATGACAAATGCGAAAAATGCTGGAAAATCAAACGAAAAAGCAATAAAAAAGCCTACAGGCGATCGCAAACGCGATCGCCTGTAGGCTGGTGGAAGGGGGTGGATTCGGACCACCGAAGTCGAAGACAACAGATTTACAGTCTGCCCCCTTTGGCCGCTCGGGAACCCTTCCGTATTATGGAGCTGACGAATGGAATCGAACCCTCAACCTGCTGATTACAAGTCAGCTGCTCTGCCAATTGAGCTACGTCAGCAAAAGACGGGGGAATGATTCCACAGCAAAAAAATGGTGCCTCGGGGCGGAATCGAACCACCGACACGGGGATTTTCAGTCCCCTGCTCTACCGACTGAGCTACCGAGGCAGAATGCCTGGCTTATCGGCCAAGCAGGGAAATAATGGCGACCTGAAGGGGGCTCGAACCCCTGACCTCTAGCGTGACAGGCTAGCGTTCTAACCAACTGAACTACCAGGCCATAAATATAACTTTGGGGGAATGGTGGGCCTTCACGGACTTGAACCGCGGACCAATCGGTTATGAGCCGACCGCTCTGACCAACTGAGCTAAAGGCCCTTACGTCCCTTGGTCGGGGTGAAGAGACTCGAACTCCCGGCCCCATGGTCCCAAACCACGTGCGCTACCAAACTGCGCTACACCCCGTAGTTTCGCGAAGTTTTCACAACGCCCGTTTATATTACAATATTTGACTGGTTTTGTCAACGGTTTTTCCGTACTTTTCCGAAAAAATTTTTCAAAAAATTTTATCCGTGCCGCAAAGCGGAAAATTTCTATGCTTGTTTCCATATCAAAACGCTGCCCGGCTTTCCGCAGAAGCGGAAAGCCGGGCAGGCAAAGAGCGTACGGGGCAAGCGGGGCGGAACAAAACAGACGTGTGTAAAGAGAAAGCGGGGAAAGCAAATGCGGGAAAGAGAGAGGCGTGGATAGAAACAGGACGGCGCTCCGCTTTGGCGAGTTAATTTTCAATCCCTTTCTTTGTAATAGAAATTGTCGCGTCATACGATTCCGCTTTCGACCCTTTCCGCCTGATTGCGGAAACAATCGCTTTTTGTCCTGCCACGGCTGCTGTGTCCGCCAGATTCCGCTTTCGACCCTTTCCGCGCGGATCTGCCAAAAGTTTGCAAATTTTGCGGGAAAAGATTGCGTACAATGGATCTGCTCGGGAGGAAAACCATGGAACTGCGATATAAGACCGGAAAAGACGGCTTGACGCTGTACCTTTCGGGAGAACTGGACGAATACGCCGCCGCGTTCATTCGCGGAAAATTAGACGAGATTATTTCGGAAAATCTTTCCGGAAAGCGGGTGGTGTTCGATTTGTCCGGGCTCCGGTTTATGGACAGCACGGGCGTCGGCGTCCTTTTGGGGCGCTATAAAAAATATGCGAAATTCGTGCCTTTCTTTATTCAGAACCCGTCGCCCGCCGTTTCCAAAGTGCTGGGTATCGGCGGCATTTACGAAATGATTCCGCTTTGCGGCTGACCGGAAGCCTTGCGGAACCCTCAAAATTTATCCGGACGGCGGCGCCGAACGAAAGGCGCTACGCCAACGCTTCAGGAGAACTTTATGCAGCAAAATCATATGGAACTGAAAATACCGGCGCTTCCCGTGAACGAAGCGTTTGCAAGAAACGCCGTAGCGTCGTTTGCGCTGCCCCTTTCGCCCACGGTGGAAGAGGTGAGCGACCTCAAGACCGCCGTTTCGGAAGCGGTTACCAACTGCATCGTGCACGCTTACCGCGGCAGGGGCGGGGAGATCCGCCTGTCCGCTTTTTACGAAAAGCAGCGCTTTATCGTGCGGATCGAGGACGACGGGGAGGGGATTCCCGACGTGGAACAGGCGATGAAGCCTTTTTATACGACGAACGCGGAGGGGGAACGATCGGGCATGGGCTTTACCGTGATGCGGGCGTTCACCGACGTCCTGACCGTGACTTCCCGCCCGGGCGAAGGGACGACGGTCGTGATGGAAAAATCGATCGGCGGGAGCGTCGATGCTGAGTAGGGAAGAAACCGAACGCCTTTTAGAGCAAGCGAACGCGGGCGAAGCGGGCGCGAAGGAACGCGTCCTGAAAGAAAACGCCCCCCTGATCAAGAGCGTCATCCGCCGGTTTCTGGGCAGGGGCGTGGAATACGAGGATTTGTACGAGATCGGCTGCATCGGCTTTCTGAAAGCCATGGCGAATTTCGACAAATCGGTCGGGGTCAAGTTTACGACCTACGCCGTGCCGATGATTCTGGGGGAAGTCATGCGTTTTTTGCGGGACGACGGCTCGGTAAAGGTTTCGCGCACGCTGAAGGCGCTGTCCGCTAAAATCGCGGCGTATGAGGAAGAACGCCGCAACCTCACCGGCAAAAGCCCGACGGTGGAGGAACTGGCGGCAAAATTCGAAGTGGACCCGCAGGAGATCGTGTTTGCGATCGGCAGCGGCAAAGCCACCGTTTCGCTGTTTTCCAAAGAAAATGCGGAAGAAAAAAGCGCCGAACTTATCGACCGCATTCCCGCCAAAGAGAATATGGACGACGTGATCGATCGTATTTTGCTGAAAGACGCCATCGAAAGCTTACCGGAACGGGAGAAAAAGTTGGTGATTCTGCGCTATTTCCGCGATAAAACGCAGGCGGAAGTGGCGGAAGCGCTGGGGATTTCGCAGGTGCAGGTGTCTCGGATCGAAAGCCGCGTGATCGGAAAACTGCGCGAAAAGTTGTAGACTTTGGTTTTTCTCGGAATATTACGACCCGCGGAACGGGAAGGATCGCACGGGTAAAATCCGCGCAGGTAAGACCCTCGTCGCGCAGAACGAGAGAACGTGCTATGCGAAAATTTATCATCACACCGCACGATTTTTTTATTTATAATCCAACTAATCTGCATTGCTCGTTTTTTTATTTATATAGAATCTGCCAATCCACGAGAATCTGCCAATCCACGCCGCCCGCCATTTTATTATCAATACGAAAAAAGGCAGGCTGTACTGGGACAAGTTCAAATTTCACCTGCCGTATATCGGAAACATCTTATAATCCACGTCGCACGCGTTTGCGGCTTCGGATACGTTTCATAAAAATCGATTACCCGAATACTGTTTCCATACCTCCTCGCTTTACCCGATAAATTACAGGTAAGGTGAACGCGCGCGCCCCGACTTCCGTCGGGGCGCGCGCAGTTTCGTCCGGAAATCTTAGAAGACGAACGTATCAGGGAATTGTTCTTTTGCCAATAATATGTTATGATATGGTCGGGTGGCAAAATGGAGAAGAAAATAGATTTACCTAAGAGGAAAAGAAATCGTTTGAAAAATTATGATTACGATTCCTGCGGGGCGTATTTTATTACGATATGTACTTCAGGAAAGAAAAATTACTTTTGGGAACACGATAATGCTGCGGGATCGTTTTCAGACCTGTCGGAAAATGCCAATATGCAGCGATACGGCGATGTCAACGTAGGGGCGATCATTGATCGCCCGCAAGGCGTCAGACTTACCCGTTTGGGACAATGTGTAAACGAGGCAATTAACAGGATCCCTGCAGTATACACGGCCTTGGCGGTTGAAAATTATGTAATAATGCCAAATCATATTCATGTGTTGTTGCAAGTAAATGCAGACGAATGCGGGCGACCACTGGTCGCCCCTACACTGTTGCAGGTCGTAAAACAACTGAAAGGTTACGTTTCCAAAAGCATAGGAAAAACGATTTGGCAAAAATCCTTTTACGATCATATTATCCGAAATTGGGAAGATTATGCAGCGCACCTAAAGTATATATATGAAAATCCGACGCGTTGGGCAGAAGACGAATTGTATAGTGCAGAATAGGGAGAAAATAGCGGAAATTCTACGGCGAATACGGTTTCCGACCGGGAGATTGTCGTTCCCGCCCAAAGACGGGGCGGAAAATTCTGGCAGTTTCGCTATACCAATCCCGCTTCGGTTGTGTTATAATACAGGTATTTGAATGAAAGCGGTTTCTGTCCGCAAAGCGTTGCGGGCGCAATGCGAAAGGGGAAAAGAAGATGGTGACGCTAAGGGGAAGCGGTATGGTGGAAGAGGGGACGTTTAAAGATCGCCCCGCGGTGATATTGAAAAGCGGCGACTGCCGGATGACGGTTCTGCCCGAAGACGGCGGCAAGATCGCTTCGATTGTAAAAGACGGGTTCGAGTTTTTGGAACAGGCGCCGGGGGATCGTTATCTTCGACTGGCGGAAGACGGCAGTTTCGTGGAAAGCGAGTGTTCGGCGTTCGACGATATGTTTCCCACGGTGGACCCCTGCAAGGTTGGCAAATACGTCTATCCCGATCACGGCGCGGTCTGTCGGGCGGAACTTACCCACAGCATTTCCGGCGAAACGCTGCGCATGGTGGCAAAACTCAAAAATCTGCCTTTTTTGTGGGAAAAAGAGGTGCGCGGACTTCCGTCCGGCTTTGAAATTTTATACCGGATTACCAATCTTTCGGGCGAAAAACTGCCCTATCTTTACGCCGCGCATTTTATGCTGAAAGGGAGCGACGATCTCGAAATCGTTACCCCGTACGGCGAAAATGCGGACGCGGCGTATATGTTCGGCGGGGAATTTGCCGCGCTTCCCAAAAACAGACTGACGGGGAAAAAGGCGGACGGACCCGCTTACAAATATTATTATACAGAAAAAATCGCCGAGGGGAAAATCGTCGCCCGCTACCGTGGACGCGCGCTGACCTTAGTTTACGACAAGGACGATCTGCCGTACGTCGGCGTGTGGCTGAATAACGGCTCCTTTAAGGGAATGTACAATATCGCGACCGAAATCGCTTCCGCCCCGTACGATTCGCCGCTTCCGGCGGAAGAAAAGGGGGCTTGTTCCTACCTGTTCCCCAAAGAGCGCAAAGATTTCCGCCTGCAAATCCTGCTGGATTGAGAATTGCGGGCGGGTCGGAGCGTGTCATAATTTTTGATAAAAACCATAGTTTCAGCCACCGCAAGGCTTGCGGTGGCTGAAATTATATCGCGGATTTTCAATTTTCGCGAGCAACCAGCAGCGGCAGGATCCGTTCAAAATCCGTGCCGAAACGGGGGTCGGGATTCTCGGTGTTTTCCAGCGCAAGATGGACGGCGGCTGCCGAAAGGCGGAGCGCTTCCCCTTCCGGCTTTCCCGAAAGAAGATAGCCGAACAGCAGCGCCGCAAACAGATCGCCCGTGCCGGAACGGGAAGAAAGCCGCGGCGTGCGAACGATCGCTGTGTTTTCGTCTTGGGTCAAAAGCAACGTTTCCACGCCGTTGCCGCACGAAATTCCGGTAACGACCACCGTTTTTGCGCCCAGACGCTGCAGTTTCCCGGCAACGGGCAGGGCGGCTTTCGCCCCGAAAGATTCGCACTTGCGCAAGGTATGCGCGTAGGGGGCGCCGGTCAAAAGGCAGGCTTCGGTCAGGTTGGGCGTGACGACCGAGGACAGGGGCAAAAGGTCGCGCGTGGCGGTGACTTCCGCTTCCGAAAAACAGGGGTAAGGCACGCCGTTGTCGCCGAGAACGGGGTCGAGCAGGTAAAGCGCGGGGGCGTATTCCTTAAGAAAGACGGCGAGTTCCTTGCTTTGCGCAGGGGTTGCCAGAAATCCGCTCATCACGCCGGTGTTTTCGGCGGAAAGGTAACGCCTGATCGCGTTCAATCCTCCCGTAAGGGGAAGCGTTGTCATCTCGTACCCCTCAAACCCCGTCTGCGCGGAAAGAACGGCAGAGGGCAGGGCGTGCGTTTTGATCCGCATTGCGGCAAGTACGGGCAGCGCCGCGGCAAGCGAGTTGCTGCCGAACGCGGAATAATCGTTTAAGACCACCGCTTGCTTTTTATGGAGCGGCGGAAATTTTTGTCCGGCGTTTTTCAAAAGCGATTGCCCGGCGTTTCCGGCAGAGGGCTGCGCGGAGATTCCCGAAGACGTCTGCGCGGTGCTTTCCAAAAATTGTTGGGTGGAGTTTTCTGAGTCCGGCGGGGTGGAGTCGTAGGGAAATTGCGTCATTTTTTATCTTCCTCGGAGGGGAAATTTTCTGCGGTCGATTCCTGATTTTGGCATACGTCCCCCCGTTTTTCGGTACCAAAGGCGAAGAAACGGGAAAGCGCGGGCGTTTTGTCGAATAGAATAGAAAGCGCGGTTCCTGCAGCAACGCAAACTGCTGCTTGCAGCAGGTCGTAAGGCACGCCGCCGAAAAACGCCGCGTGGGCGCTGCCGTTCAAAAACCAGTTGACAAAGAAATAGCCCGTCGCCATGGTAAGTCCGCCCGCAAGGTAGGAAATGGCGAACGTCAGAACGTTTCTTTTGTTGTTCTTCGTCAGCGCGCGGAGGAGCAGGGCGGAAACCGTGCTCATGGCGGCTTTCACGATCAGGGTAAAAGGAGCAAACGAAGCGTACCCCGCAAGCAGGTCTGCGATAAATCCCGCAAGACTGCCCACGACGATCGCGGGGAAACCGAACAGCGCTACCGCCAAAAAGGCGATCGCGTCGCCGAAGTTGATGTAGCCCACCCCTGCGGGAATAGCCAGAAATGCGGTCAGAACCGCGTCAAGCGCGATAAACAGCGCCAAAAAAGCGATTTTTTTTGCGGAAACGTTGGTTGCAGACATAAAAAAGCCTCCTGTTACTTTCGGTAAAGGGAGGCTTGTTTACGAAAAGAGCAAAAGCGGAAAGAGTTTTAAGTGCGGTTTTTGCCGGAGGTAAGGAGAATCGCCTTATCGCGGGAGAATTGCCTTATCGCGGCGGCTTTCGATGACCCAAATCCGTGCGAAACGCAAGCAAGAATCACCGCAAAGCGCAAGCAAAAACCACCGCAAAAAGCGGCAGAAAAAGCAAAACGCCATAGAATCATTCCGTTATTTTGCAAAACTTTCCCATTCAGACTTACGCAATCCCTAGCAAAACTGCACGGAAAGCGCACACTGGCGGTTACGGAATCGCACCGTATCGGCTGTTGGGGCTGTCGGACTAATCGCAAAAGCGACATTACCACCGGTCAAGAATTTCACTTTGCCCAAAGTTTTTTAATTTTGCCCCATTGTACGCCTAAAAGAACCGTTTGTCAAGCAAATTTGCGCTTAGATTTGCCGGGTTTCCGCCGGAATCCCCGCCTGATTCGGAGTGGTTGCAGGGCGGGGGAGAAAGTTTTTTGCGGAAGGATGGACGAAAGAGCGCCCGATTCTTTTAAAAGGCGTCGTTTTTGAGGGGATAAATAAAGTTTTTGCTGACCGTGCGGAAGTTTTCGCGAAAAGGAAAAAGGATTTTATTTCATAAAGTTGCAATGCGGGCGCAAAAATGTTATAATCGTTTCATTAAATTTGCGGCGGCGGAGAAACGGGAGTGAAGCCGGGAATCCGGCTCAACCCCAATCACGCAGAAAACGTTGCCGGAGGGTAAAATGGATAAATTCAACAAAAAATATACCGCGTATCTCGTGATGTCTATCGTGATGAGCGTGCTGTTTGTCGCGGGGATTCCCGGCATCATTATTTTTGCCGGTAAGGTGAAAGCGTTGATGATCATCAGCATCGTAGTCGTCGCGTTCGGGTTTTACGCGACGCCGATTTTGTGGATGACGACGGGCGGACTCGGCGGTCTTAAAAAAGTGCTGGTTTCGGTAGAGGAACAGCACGTTTACACCGTGACCGAACTTTCGTCCGTGCTTTCGATAGACAGAAAAGAGGTGACCGAACGCGTCAAAAAACTTTTGGCGGGGTTCTATCTCGAGGGGTATACGTTTGACGGCGAAACGCTGACCAAAGTGGAGCGCAAAAAGAAATTTGCCGCCAACGACAACGTATACAAATGTGAAAACTGCGGCGCGCCTATGGAAGAAGAGGGCGATAAACTGGTCTGCCCCTACTGCGGCGGCGTGAAAGGGAAAAAGTAAGAAGTATCGCGGGCGCGGGAAAACACAGGCGGTCGGCTCCTCGTGGAAAACGTCAGGCAAACGTGCAGGCGGAGAAAAGCGCGCTAAAAAGGTAGATTATGGAAAAATATATTGCAGGATTCTATGCGGCGTGGGTGGTTTTGCTGTCGCTTTGGGACTTTATTCTGTACGGCGCGGACAAAAAACGCGCGGTGAAAGGGGAGTTCCGCATCCGGGAACGGACGTTGCTTCTTCTGGCGTTTTTCGGCGGCGGAATCGGGGCTGCGGCGGGCAGCCTGACCTTTCGGCATAAAACGAAAAAGTGGTATTTTACGCTGGTAAATCTGATTTCCGTGCTGTATCAGACGGTGCTGCTCGCGTTTCTGATCCTGCGCGCGGCAAGGGGGTAACCGGTGGAAGAACGGGATACTTTGCCTTACGTCCGCGACTTGAAGCGGAGAAGTTTCAGCCGCGGCAGTACGGTCTACACCGATTTTTTAAGCCCGGGGGACGTTGATATCGCGGTTTCGGAATCGCCCGAAGTTTCGTCATTTGCCTACGGCGGGGCGGCGTTTGCCGAACGGAAAATGGTGCGTTTCGGCGGCGCGCCCGAAACGGAAGAAACGGCGGATGTATCGGATTTCCCCATACGTATTGCAAAAATCGAAACGCGGGGCGAAAAATTTGCGCCCGAACTGACCCATCGCGACTATCTCGGCGCGCTGCTTTCCCTCGGCATCGAGCGGGAAGCGGTGGGCGATATTTTCGTGTCCGGCAAGACGGCGTACGCGGCGGTGCTTTCGGGTATTGCGGACTTTATTTCGGAGCAGTTGACTTCTGTAGGAAGGGCGCGGGTGGAAGTGTCCTTCGTTCCGTCCGTGCCGGAAAGTTTCGCCCCCAAAATGCAGGAGGTGCGCTTTTCGGTGTCGTCGCTCCGGCTGGACGCGGTGCTTGCCCGGCTTTACGGGTTATCGCGCGAGGACGCGGGGAAGTTGGTGGAAGGTAAGTGCGTTTCCTGCCGCGGCAGGGTGATTTTAAAGACTTCTTACGTGCCGAAGGAGGGCGAAGTGTTTGCCGTCCGCGGGTACGGGAAATTTGTGTTCGGCAGCGTGGTGGGGGAAACCCGTAAAGGGAAACTTTCCGTCACGGCGGAAAAATATATCTGAGTGGGATTTTGCGGGGCGCCGGCTGCTTTATGCAGCGGAGCGGTCGTGCGCGGCGGAAACCCTCCGCAGCGGACTTAGCAAAAAGCGAAAACGGGAGGAATTATGATTCGGCATATCGTACTTTGGAAGTTTAAGGCGGGAGAAGAAGAAAACGTCCGCTTGTTTTTGGGCGGGCTGGAAAAACTGCAGGGGATCATTCCCGAAATCAGGCATATGGAAATCGGCAGAAATTGCAACCCGAACAACGCTTTTGACGCGGTGCTGGTTTCCGACTTTTCCTCGATGGAAGATCTGGAAAAGTATAAAAACCACCCGGAACACGTCAAGGTGTCGGCGCTTTGCAAACGAATCCGTCTGGATCGGCAGGCGATCGATTACGAAATTTAGACGAGTTTGATTTTTGGAAAGAAAAACTTTCCGAAGCGGAAAGCGACTTGCCGTTTTTTACGGCGCGGATTGTTGTTTTTAAAACAAAAAAGGATTGTTATTCTTAAGGGAAAAAAGAATAAAAGCGGCTTGTCATTCTTAAAATAGAAGCGGATTGACGTCCTTAAAAACAAGCGAGTGTCATTTTAATAGTAAAGTGCGGCGCCCGGGGAATTTCCCCGGGCGCCGCACTTTGCTTATGATCGGCGCTGTTTGCGCCGCCGCATTTTTGGCTTTGGTGTTATTTTGCCTGATTGTCGGTTGCCGATTCCGAAGCAGCGTCCGCCGGTGCGGAAAGGTTCGTTGGCGAAGAAAGGTCAGCAGGCGAAGCAAGATTTCCCTGCGCGTTCTCGTTTTTTCGGGACGGTAGGTCAAAATTGATGCGTTTTTCTTCCGAAACCAAGGGGCGGTGCATGCTTCGCTGATTGATAAACATAATGTATTCGCCCGAAAGTCCGATAAAAAACAGCAGAACGCTGTTGAATAAAAACAGCCCTTCGACAAGGTAAGTCATGTAGGAAATAGGCGCGCGGGTAAAGACGTTGACGAGAATGGTCGCCAGAATACCCAAAACCGATACCCCCGCAAAGGCGACGCCGAGAACGGTCGCCAGCCGCAAAAACTTTTTGGTGTAAGAGGTGACGCCCAGCATACCCATGTCGTACAGGGTCTTGAAGTTGTTTTTGGTTTTTCCTGCGCGGCGCTTGGGTTGGGTGTATTCCACCGCGATCTTTTTGCCGGCGAATTCCGCCACCAGACCACGCATATAGGGGTACGGATCGTCGATTTTGGCAAGAAGTTCGACAAACGACCTGTCGTACAAGCCGAAACCGGTAAACTGCGGAATCTGCTCCACGTCGCTGGCTTTTTTCATTTCCTTATAGTACAGCGAGCGGAGAGCGTACATCAACCTGCTTTCCTTGCTGCGCGTCTTTTTTCCGTAGACGACCAGATGCCCTTCCTCCCAAAGATGTACGAATTTGGGGAGAAGTTCGGGCGGATCCTGAAAATCGCAGCACATCAGAATGGTGCAATCGCCGTCCAGACTTTGCTGCATGCCGTGAAAGGGTGAACGGATATGTCCGAAATTCCGCACGTTGAAGATGGCGCGGATGTGCGGATCCTTGGCGCAGAGCCCCTCTAAAAGGGGGCGCGTATTGTCTTCCGAACAGTTGTCGATAAAGGTGATATGATAGTCGTAAGCGGGCAGGTCTTCGCGGAAAACCTTGGTGAGCGCTTCCGACAGGGGGACGACGTTTTCTTCTTCGTTGTAGCAGGCGATGAGGACGTTGATGACTTTTTTCATCGTTCTTCCTCCGGCATCAGTTCGTTATAGAGATCGCGGTCGATAAAGGGGAACATATCCTCGAGCGTGGGGCTGACCATGGTGCCGTCCGGAAGTTTCCGCGAGGAAAGTTTGGGTGTGAAGGGGAATTCGTTTAAGAACACTTCCATCACGGCATAGCCGTTATGCGAAAGGAACGCCCGGATGGGGTCGTCCATATGCTTCATGTCACGGACGGAGAAATAGGGCATGCCGAACGCCTGCGACAGTTTTTCAAAGTCCGGGAAGGACAGGTCGTGGCTTTCCGGTCCTACGCCGACCAGCGGATCGCCGAAAAAGTTATGCTGGGTCTGGCGGATAGAGTGGTAGCCGTTGTTGTTGAGAATGATCAGTTTTACGGGCAGGCGGTTGGTGACGACCGTTTGCAGTTCCTGCAGGTTCATCATTAAACTGCCGTCGCCTTCCATGCAGTACACCGTCTTTTTACCGTCTGCAATGCAGGCGCCGACGGCGGCGGGCAAGCCGTAACCCATAGCCGCGCAGCCGCTGTTGGTGTAAAAACGTTGCCCTTCCTTGATTTCCGCCGCCTGAAAGGTCACCACGCAGGCGGAACCGTTGGAGCAGACCACGGTGCTTTCTTCGGGCAGAAGGTGCGTAAAACGTTCGATAAAGCAGTAAGGGTTTACCGCCGGCTGCTCGAAGTAAGCGGGCTCGGTCGCGGGGAACAGTTTTTTGAGTTTTGCGATATAATTCGTCCAGTCGGGACGATCGACCTTTTCCGCGCGTGCGTTCAGTTTGGAAAGCAGGTCGTTCAGATCGCCGTGGATCTTTTGATCGATGGAAAGCGTGGGTTTTTCCAGTTCCGCGGCGTCGATGTCGCACACGATTTTATAGGCGTTTTTGGCGAAATTTTCGTAATTATAACTGATGAGGCGGATATTCAGCCGGCAGCCGACGACGATTAAAAGATCGGCGCGCTGCAGGGCGAAGTTGCCCATGCGGTTGCCTACCGTACCCGGGCGACCGGCGTAGGAGGGGTGACTGTCGGGAATAACGTCGTTGGCGCTCCAGGCGGTGACGCAGGGAATGCCCGTCTTATCCAGCAGGCGCAGAAGCGCCTCTCTTCCGCCCGCGTAGCGAACGGCGCTGCCCGCAAAAATCAGGGGGCGTTTGCTGTTTAACACGCGCTGCCAGACTTCGTCCGCCGTAGCGTCGGAAATCGTGGGAACGGGGGGCAGCGGTTCTTTTTCCGGCGTGAAGTGGAACAGTTCGTCGGTTTCAATAATCGCGGACTGAATGTTGATGGGAATATCCAGCCAGACGGGACCTTTTCTTCCCGCAAGGGAAAGAGTATAGGCTTTTTCCAGATGATAGGCGATGGAATCGGGGTCGGTGACCATTTCGGCATACTTGGTCATGTTTCTGACCGAAGAAGTAATATCAAATTCCTGATCGCCCAACTGACGGAGTTTGAGCCCCGAATAGCGCACGGTAGTGGTGAATTTGACCTGCCCGCTGATGACGAACATCGGAATGGAATCGACGTACGCGCCCATCACGCCCGTGATGGCGTTGGTGCCGCCGGGTCCGGTGGTAACGCAGACCGCCGCCATGCGGTTATGCATACGGTAGTAACTTTCCGCCGCGACCGAGCAGGCTTGTTCGTGATGCTGATAGGTCACGGTCAGCCCGGGTTTTTTACCCAAAGCGTCGTTTAAGTGCATGGCGCCGCCGCCGGTAACCGAAAAGGCGTCGGTAATGTCGTGTTTTACCAAAAAATCCGCAACGTAGTCGGCAACTCGCATTTTCATGAGCGGTTCTCCTTATTTCCCGAAATGGGAACGAATGAGTTTTGCCATATATTCCAGCATTTCCTTTTTCATGCCGGGATAAACGCCAACCCAAAGGGTACATTCCATAATGCGGTCGGTGGTAGTGAGGTCGCCGGATATGCGGTAAGCGGTCGGGTCGCCGCGGTACGCGTCGAAACAGGGGTGACGGATGATGTTGCCGGAGAACAGCATCCGGGTCTGTACGTTGTGCGATTCCAGCGTTTTTGCGACGGCGTTGCGGGTGGCGTTGTCTTTGAAAGTCATCAGAAAGCCGAACCAACTGGGGTCGCTGTTTTCTTCCGCCACGGGAAGAAGCACTTCGTCCGCCACGGGAGCGAGAAGTTCCTTGAGGTAAGCCCAGTTTTGTTTGCGCTTTTCTACAAACGAGGGGAACTTTTTCAGCTGCGCGCAGCCGACCGCGGCTTGCAGGTCGGTGGCTTTCAGATTGTAGCCGAGGTGGGAATAAACGTATTTGTGGTCGTACCCCTTGGGCAGCAGACCGTACGTCCCGTCGTAACGGTGACCGCAGCGATTGTCCATACCGCTGGGGCAAACGCAGTCGCGCCCCCAGTCGCGGAGGGACTGCGCGATCTTTTTCAGTAAGGGGTTACGCATATATACCGCGCCGCCTTCGCCCATGGTCATATGGTGGGGCGGATAAAAACTGCTGGTGCCGATATCCCCCCAGGTGCCGGTAAAGCGGGTTTCGCCGCCTATGGTATAGGTGGAACCGAGCGCGTCGCAGTTGTCTTCGACAAGCCATAAATTATGCCGGTCGCAGAAGGCTTTGACCTCTTTCAGGTTGAACGGATTGCCGAGCGTATGCGCGATCATGACCGCTTTGGTCTTGGGGGAATAAGCGCTTTCCAGCCGGGAAACGTCGATATTGTACGAGGGCAGCGCCACGTCCACAAAGACGGGAACCGCGCCGTACTGCATGATGGGCGCTACCGTGGTGGGAAAGCCGCACGCCACGGTGATGACTTCGTCCCCGCGCAGAATGCGGCGATCTTTTAAGAGGGGGGAGGTCAGCGTCATAAACGCAAGCAGGTTGGCGCTGGAACCGCTGTTGCAAAGGAGCGCATACGGAACGCCGAGATAACTTGCCAGTCCTTTTTCAAATTCGTCGGTATATCTGCCGCTGGTCAACCAGAATTCCAGCGCGGAATCTACCAGATTTTCCATTTCGTCCGCGTCGAACACGCGTGCGGCGTAGGTGATGCGGTCGCCTTCGTGAAAGGGTTTGGCGGCGTTTTTTGCAAACGTTTCTTCGTAATAGCGTTTCGTCAGTTCTAAAATTTCAGATTTCGTATCCATTTTTTTACTCACTTGATTTTTTTGTCCGCATTTTTTGCGGGGAGGTGGTGGGCGATTGTATTTGGCAGTTACCCGATCGTGCGCCCTGTGGGAAAGTGGTTTTCCGCGGTGCGGAAACGGGTGGCGCTTGTATGGGAAATGCCTATTTCCCCGTATGGGGAAAAAGTCGTTTATAAACTTTTCGGGTCGATCTCCGGCAAGATGCCGCGGTAGTATCGGATCAGTTCGTCCAAAGAATGGGAAAAAGGCGTAAAGGCGAATTCCGGCAGGGCGCTTTGCAGTTTGTTTGTGCCTGCGGTGTAATTATTGCCCGTTCCCAGGACGATAACCGGAGAAGAGGAGCGCGTTTTTTGCACTATTTCTTTTGCAATCTCCCGCATAGTAAGGACGAAAGGCGGCGCGGCGTTGTAGTCGCCCGCGGGGAGGTCTTTGGTCAGAAACTCTTCCGCAAGGCGGCAAAGATCGAAAACGTCCAGATAGGAAAAGGCTTTGTCTTCCCGGATCTCGATGGGGAGGTCGTACAGCGCTTTTGCGACGGCGTTGGAAATAAACCGCATGGTATAATCTTCGTACTTGCCGTATACGCCGAAGCAGCGGAGGTTGTAGCCGTAGCCGCTTTCTCTTAAAAGGCGCGTTTCCACGTAGCGGGGAAACCCCGTTTCGTCGTGCGGGATTTTTTCGCCGAAGTCGGCTTCGGTTACGAAATCGAGAGGTCGGGAAATCATATCGAATTCGCTCCCGCTGCCGAAGTGCAGAAATTTTTTGACGCCCGCCCGTTTCGCGCCCTCGGAAAGGGCGACGAACATCGCAAGGTTGATAAAGGTCAGGTTTTCGCGGTCGGTCGCCTTGCGGTGCCCGGGTTTTGCCGCGGCGTGGATCACGGCGTCCGGCTGCGTTTTTTTGAGATAGTCGAAAACGGCGCTGCCGTCCGTCAGGTCGATTTCCGTATGCGAAAGGGGCAATATTTCGTGCTTTGCGGAAAGAAATTCTTTCAGGTTCCGCCCGATAAAGCCGTTCGCGCCCGTCAGGACGATTTTCATGACAAAAAGTCCTCGATCTGTTTTAAGGTAAAGTCCAGCATGTTTTCGCCGCGGGCGTCCGCAAGGTACCATTCTACGGAAGCCTTGATGGTTTCGTCTGCGTCATAGCGGGGTTTGAAGCCCAAAACCTGCTTGGATTTGGTAATGTCCAGCATTAAAAGCGACGCTTCGTGCGGGGCGTCCGGGTTTTCTTTTACGACGTAACTCGCGCCGGGGAAGTGCTTGACGAACAGTTGTAAAATGTCGATAACCGGCTTGCAGTGCGTGGCTTCCGGTCCGATGTTGTAATGTCCGGCGTAAGCGGGGTCGTTATATTGCAGGGCGGCAAGTTTGAGGTATTGAAAGACCGGTTCCATCACGTGCTGCCACGGGCGAACCGCCTGCGGATTGCGAATGACGATGGGTTCGCCTTTCAGGCTGTAACGCACGCAGTCGGGAATCAGACGGTTTGCCGCCCAGTCGCCGCCGCCCAGCACGTTGCCCGCGCGGCAGGTGGAGATCGCCACGCCGTGTTCGGCGTATTTTTCGGGATTGAAAAAGGAACTGCGATAGGCTTTGGTGACCAGTTCGCTGCACGCTTTGCTGTTGGAATAGGGGTCGTACCCGCCGAGCGCGTCGGTTTCCACATAGCCGCGCCGGACGGAAAGATTTTCGTACACCTTGTCGGTAGTCACGTTGACGAAGGAGCGCACGCCGCCCGTGCGGCGAACGGCTTCCAGCACGTTGACCGTACCCATCACGTTGGTCTGATAGGTGTAGACGGGGGAGCGGTAACTTTCCAGCACGATGGGCTGCGCCGCCATGTGAATGACGATTTCGGGCTTGACTTCCGCAAACACTTTTAATAAGCGGTCGAGATCGGAAACGTCGCCGATGATCGAACGGCAGAGATTGTCGCCCCCGATTTTTTCGTACATGGACGGGGAAGTGTTGGGGGCGAGGGCGTAGCCGGTGACGTCCGCGCCGAACTTTTTCAGAATGGCGAGCATCCAGCTGCCCTTAAACCCGGTGTGCCCGGTAACAAGCACGCGTTTTCCTTGATAAAACGAATAATCGAACATGATTTTTTCCTGCAATTTTTTTGATATCGTTAGGGGAATCTTGTTGTGGTTTTGTGATTTTGCCGTTTGAAGTCAGGTAGTATTTCGCCGGATTTTCGCCGGGGAATAGAACTTGCGGTTCCCGAAAACGGCATACGTACGGCGAAAATCGGTTTATTATATAGGAAACCGGGCAAAAGGGCGCCTGCGAAATTTTATAAAATGTCAGTAATGCTGCCGCGTTTTTGAGGGCCCTCAAAATTTCCGTTAGGTTCTTTGTTTGCCGCGGAAAGCCTTCCGTCCGCGTCCGTAAAACCCCGAAAACAAAACTTTGCGAGGCAAAGAGCCTCGCAAAAAACAAATCCCGGCAAAAGCCGTAAATTACCAGACTTTCCAGGGGGCGTTGCCCGATTCCCACAGCGCTTCCAGTTCCATGCGGTCGCGCAGGGTGTCCATCGGCTTCCAGAATCCGTCGTGCTTATAGGCAAACAGTTTGCCCGCCCGCGCGATGTTTTCCAGCGGTTCGCGTTCCCAAGTGGTGGCGTCGCCGTCGATAAAGTCGAAAATTTCCTTTTCCAGAACGAAGTAGCCGCCGTTGATCCATTCGCGTTCGCCCACCTTCTTTTCCGCAAAAGTGGAAATGGAAGTGTTGTCTGCAATGGTGACCAAGCCGAATCTTCCCGTGGGGCGGACGGCGGTCAGCGTGACGTAGCCGCCCATTTCTTTGTGATGCTTATACAGTTCGTCGATATTGACGTCCGAAACGCCGTCGCCGTAAGTCAGAAAGAAGGGTTCGTCCCCGACGAACGGGCGAATGCGTTTGATTCTGCCGCCGGTCATGGTGTCCATACCGGTATCGACCACGGTGACCTTCCAGTTTTCGGAAACGTTGTGATGCACGATGCGTTCCCCGGTCTGGAAATCGAAGGTGATGTCGCTGTTGTACAGCGCGTAGTTGTTGAAATATTCCTTGATGACGTACTGTTTATAGCCGCCGCAGATGATGAATTCGTTGACGCCGTACTTTGCGTACGTTTTCATGATATGCCACAGAATGGGCTTTTCGCCGATGGTGATCATCGGCTTGGGTTTCAAGAGGGATTCCTCGCTGATGCGGGTGCCTTTGCCCCCCGCAAGGATAACTGCTTTCATTATTTTCTCCTTTTCAGGGAAGGTTGTCAGGTTTTATTTCGTATTTTCCGCGTTTGCGGAAGGGGTTGCCGTTTTGCCGGACTTTTCCGCGGAAGCGGCGTCCGAAGAAGTTGCGTTTGCGGAAGGGGTTGCTGCTTCGGCGGAAGGTTGCGCGCCGGTTGCTTCGGTTTCCGCGCCGGCTGCTTTCGGTTCCGCATTGTCTGCGTCAGCAGAAGGTTCCGCCGCGCCGGTTTCGATTTTTGCGCCGGCTGCTGCCGGTTCCTCTGCGCCGCCTTCTGCCTTTTTGGTGCGGAAGGAAAACAGCGAATGTCCGACGTAACTCAGTGCCGTGGTGACCACCAAGGTCAGTGCCGCGGCGAGGTAAGTGTTCATGCCGAGCGGGTGGACGAGGAGATACTTCAAGCCGAAACTGAGCCCCATCTGCACCACCGTCACCAGCAGGAAACGGAAAAATTCGCCCGCGGACCGGGATTTACTTTCAAAGGTGAAGAATTTATTCCACAGATAACTGTGAATGCTGCCGATGGTATAATTTGCGACGGTTGCAAGGACGATCACGCCCGCGCTCGCCGCCGTTTTGTCCGTAAACGAAATGCCGAACGCGACGTAAACTAAAATTTCCGCAAGGAAACCGATGACCGTGTTCATCGCGCCGACCAGAATAAATTTAATGCGGCGATCCAACTTTTTCAGTTTCGCGAACAAGGCTTTGATCATAAAAGGTTACCCGATGGCGTTGAGGCGTTTTTCCAGCATTTTGATGCGGGCGTCGTTTTCTTTGGACATTCTGCCGTAGATTTCCGCCAGGTTGTAGATGTAAAGGTATTCAAACTCGATGGCTTTTTTCAGCCCGGACTTCATTTTATCCGTACCGTTTTTGACGTTGAAAATGATTTTTCTCGTTTCCACGCGGTCGAGCAGGCTGCCGAGGCGGTTGATATTCGGAATGGAATCCGCCGAAATGGCGCCGCCCATGCCCGCGATAAAGCCGCGCGCTTTGAGTTTTTCCAGAATGGTGCGGCAGACCGAGAACATATCTTCGTTTTCGATCATCGAACGGTCGTACCCGTAAGAAGCGGAGAGGTCCACTCTTCCGATCACGGCGCCGTGTACTTTTTCTGCCGCGGGAGAGGACAGAATTTCGTCTAAATTGGCAAAACCGGTTTTGGTTTCGACGTTAAATAAAAACTGCGTGCCGGAAATTCCGCAGCCGTCGTACACTTTGGTAACGGCGTCCGCATATTTTCTGAGCGCGAAAGGCGATTCGATCATGGGGGCGATGATTCCTTTGACGCCGTAGGTCTTGGAAACGTCCATATCGGTGACCGCTTCGCATCCGCCGATCTTCAGAAAAATGTCGCTGTCCGCGCGGTACACGACTTCGGACAGCGCGGTCAGTTCGGAAATGCGGGTCGCTTCCGCCTCGAACTCGGCTTTGATTCCGATCACGTCGTGATTGTCTTTCAGGTCTTTCAAAAGATCCAGCATTTTCAGTTCGTTTTTGTTCATGAATTCGTATTCCTCTTTCTCTTTTTGATTTTTTCCGAACGGTAAGGGGGATTTTCCGTTTCCCGTTAAAAACGGTAATGAAAACTCCGCTTCCCGTTAAAATAAAAAAAGCACGCAAAAAAACGGCTGGCAAATTGCATTTCTGCCTCAAACCATCGTTCCGCTTTCTCCATTATACAAGAAAGAACAAGATTTGACAAGAAAAAACCACCGTTTCCCGAAAATTTTTGTCATAATTTTATATGACTTTGTGGAAAAAGGACTAAAATACGGAAAAAACCGGGCAAAATCCCGATCGTTGGGCGGGAAACGGGCGGGTTGCCGGAGTGCGCGGGCGGCGATTCGGGGGAAAAGAGGTTGCGTGCCGAGAAAAAACGGACGGTTCCCGCGGGAGAGCGGGTAACTACCGCAAGAAAAAATGGCAATTACCACGGAAAAATAGCAGATAGTGCGGGGGAGCGGGCGAAAAATCTTTGAAACGCTTTCTTTTTCGCCTGCAATATGGTAAAATAAGTCAAACGCAAACGCGCGGGAGGTTTCGGGAAATAATACCCGTAACCGGAAAAACGGCGCAAACGCGCGGACGGGTTTTCCTATGGTAAACCTTCCGCAGGCATTTTGCGGCAAAAACGGAGAGAATTTGAAATTATGGCGGAAAAACAGAACGCAAATATAGAAAATGAGGAAAAGAAAGGGGGCAGCCCGGAGCCTCAGGCAAAAAACGCCGGCAAGGCAGAACCTTCCGCAGAAAACGCCGGTAGTCAGGAAAAATCGGCAACCCCCGCAAAAAACGCCGGCAAAACGAGAAAAGACGGCTTTTTTCAAAAGGAAATCTCTGCTGCAAAATTCCGCAAGGTGTTTTTGATCGCGCTTTTTATTTCGGGCGTTGCCGTTCTCGTCGCGGCGCTTTGCGGGTTTTCGCTGGTCGTGATCGATACTTCGGTGGGCGACCGCATTTTCGGCGATTTTTGGGAAACGGCACGCTTTTCGCTTGCCAAAAATCCTTACGGAGAAGCCTACCGCTCCTCTTATCCGCCCGCGGCGTTTCTGCCCATGGCGCCTTTTGCGCTGATCTGTAAAGACGCGCTTTCGCTTTCCATGGCGGAAGCGTCCAAAACGTCGCTGTTCGTGCTTTCCGTATCGCTGTTTTACGCGCTGAATTTCGCGCTTTGCGGGATGCTTCTTTGCCGGCTGACGAAGACGAAAGTGTTTTCCCCGGACGGGGCTTTGCGGTTTTTGGCGGTGGGGGCGTCCTTTCCCGCCGTGTTTATGATTGCCAGAGGAAACGTAATTATTCTTTCGCTGTTGTTCCTTTTGCTGTTTTTGAATTTTTACGAAAGTCCCAGCCGTGCGCTGCGCCTTTTTGCCTGCCTTTTTCTGGGAATCGCCGGCGCGATGAAGTTGTACGTTCTGGCGTTTGCGCTGCTTTACGTGAGGCGCGGAAGAATGCAGAGCGCGCTGCTTACGGCGGTATTTTTCGCCGCGGCGTTCTTTTTGCCGTTTTTGTTTTACGGAAAGGGCGCGCTTAGCGAATGGTGGCTGCATATGAACGGATTTTTGGGCGATACTTCCGGCATGGCGCACGCCAATAACGTGGGAATTCTGCAACTCGTCATCGCGCCGCTATCCCTCGTCCGGCTGGCGGGGGCGGAAGTTCCCGGCTGGGTTACGAAAATCTATCTTTTATTGCAACTGCTGTTTGCGGTGGCGGTCACGGCTACGGCGCTGTTCGATCGGGACGATTTGCGGCAGTTTTTGCTGATTTCGCTTTGCTGTTGCCAGATCGCGAATCCCTCTTACGCGTATATATTATTGATGCTATTGCCGGCGGCGTTTGCGGTGATCTCGCGGGAAAGGGTCGCCCTTCCGCTTGCCGCAGTGCTGTTTTTCGTGCTTTGCCCGCTTTGCTATATCAAGTTTATCGGGTGCTATCTGCAATGCTTCGCGCTGTCCGCGGCGACGATCACGCTGCTCGTCCGGTCGCTGAAAAACGCAAAGAAGTCTGCCGGAAAGGGGACTTTCGGGCGGCGGATCAAAGCGCTTTTTTACGGGTTCGTCGATAACGGAAAGCGCGCGGAAGCGTTGCAGGGAAGAGAGGAATAAGCCGACTTTCGGAACGAAAAACGGGGAAACGTTACCGTGAGGGAGGATATAGCCCGGTTCCCGATTTTACATACCGTTCGCCAAAAATCGGCACGTTTTGCGGAAAATCGCGGCAGAATCGACGTGGGTTTTTGCTGGAATTCCGGCGTTTTTTTCTGACGGCGGAAAATGTATTTATCGCTCATAAACCTTTGCCGTTCGCATACACTAAAAGTGATATGCGAACTTTCTATTTGACCGAATCGGGCGAGCGCGACCGTTTATCTTACGTTTTGGACGGACTTTCCGCCGCAATGACCGCAGCAAACGTCACCGCGGAGTTTTTCCCGAAGGATCGATTCCGCAAACTGCGGCTGGAGGTTCCGAAGGCGTACGAGGCGTTTTTTCTTTCCGAACTCAAAGAAAAACTGGCGGAAATCATCGTCGTGGGGTACAAGTACGACTTTTTTGCGGAAAAAGTGCGGCTTTCGGGCTTAAGCGACGTCGAAAAGGAACTGTTTCTGACCGCGGTGATCGCCGCGGATCTGGACGACGACAAAAAATACGCGCTGCGCTTTTTAGATCTTGCGGAGGAAACTTCGGTGGACGGCGTGTACCACTTCCGCCTGCAGAAGTTGAAGGAAAAGTGGGCGGAGATCGCCGCCATGCTGCCTTCCTATTTCGGGGCGGAACTGTATCATAATTTTATGCAGTACCTGATCGACGACTTCCGGCAGGAGCCGGTCTACGTGGTGGGCGAGCAGGTGTTTGACGGGCGATACAACCGCAAAACGCCCGGCGTGCTTTCGGGGGAAGAAAGCGCCCTTTGCTGCGCGAAAAATATTCTGCTTTCCGGCGGAAAGGAAATCCATCTGGTAGGAGACCCCGCGCCTGCGACCGGGGAGTTTTTGAGCGAGTTTTACGGTACCAACGTTTTTTTTCATTGCGGAAAAGAAGGGTTGTACGTGTAGTTTCGCGGTATTTTCGGCTGGGGAACGGGCGTTTTATATTTTTTGACGGGCGAACGCATTTGGGCGCGACCTGCCGAAAGATAAGCGGTGGTTTTTGATAATCCGGAACGGGAAAGGGGAGCGGCGATTTTAAAACGGAACGGGAAAGGGAAATTGCGATTTTAAAAACGGAAAAGAAAAAAGGAAATAGAGTTTTTAAAGTCGGGAAAAGGAAAGGGAAGTAACGTTTTTTGAAAATCGGGTATAAAAAGGGGCTTGCACCCGCAAAGAAAATTGCGGGTGCAAGCCCCACCTTTATTTAAGACTTTTTCGTTAGGGATGACGGATGGAATCCCTATGATTTTTTGCTCGCCTTGCCTTTTCAAGTTTTTATTTACGTCGTGCTAAGTTTTTTTGCCCGCCCCGCATATTGCGGGGTTTTTCGCTTGCCCCGCATTTATTTACGGCTTTTAATTTACGTGCGGGCAATGCTTACGCCCACCTTAATCTAAGTTTTTATTTGTGCAGCGCCAAGGGTTTTTATTTGTCCCGACTTTATACGTGCGGGCGATACGGCGGGCGCTTTCAGCGCAAAATGACCGCCGCGCGAAGGGTTAAAATCCCTTCGATAAAACTTGCCAGCATAGTGGTTGCCATGACAGGGTTTTCCAGCGTGGTGCAAAAGGCGGTGAGTCGATTTTCGGCATACGTTATGCCGAAATCGGAACAAATGCGGTCGATTTTGTCTTGTATTGCAGATGGGTTCACGCCCGCCGCGTCCAGATATTGAGCAAAATCGCCGTGGTCGGAAAGGGTAAAACCGTCACCCTCGGCAGGTTCTACGGTGATCAGCATTTTTGTGTGCGGTTCCCCACCGGAAAAAGGCAGGGTCAAAAGCAGGACGTTCGTCCCCTCTTTCGCGGTCAGATAGCCGGAAAAGAGGGCGGCAAGCCGTTTTGCAGGGTAAAGTTTTTGGGTGAAGGTCAACCCGTCGAAAGCGCCGGAAGCCGCAAGTTCGCCAAGTTTCTGCTGCGCCGACAGGACAAGCGCCTGTTTTTCGGGTGCGGAAGCGGTTGCTGCCTGTGCGGAAAGGGCGCGGATCGCGCTTACTTCCGGGCGGACTGCCAAGGCGATGTGCCCCGCGGGGAAGTACAACGCTTCGGTCGTCACGCGGGCGTAGTCCACGGCATAGGTCTTTAAAAAATTAAGAGCGGCGCAGCGTTCGCGCGCGGCGGCAGGCTGCGGCATTTTGCGCGAAAGAGCGTAAATTTCCGCGCCCGCGTCGAGCGCGGAAAACAGCGCTTCCACGGCTTTGGCGCCGGTAACGTAGTCCCCGGCAAGTTTCGCCGTTTCGGCTGGCGTTTTGGGGGTGACGCGGACTTCCGGTTGACCGATTTTTACGTACCGTTTGCCCAAAACGATGTCGCGGAAACCCTCTTCGGTTTCGCAAAAGGCAAGGGGCAGGACGTCGGAACCTTGGTACCAGCAGGGCAAAACGAGGGGAAAATTCAGGTCGAGCCGTTTATCCGGCGGGGGCGGCGTTGCCTGTAGTTTTGCCGCTGCCCGGCGCTGCTTCATTTCGGCGATCTTTGCCTTGAAGCGCGCAAACAGTCCCGGCTTCTTTAAGGGGAAAGACGAGGAGGAAAGGGGATCGTTCGCCGAAAAATCGGAAGAGGTTGCGGAACTTTCGCTTGCGGCGCCGGCGGCAGGCTTTTCGGGGGGCTGCACGTCCGGCAGGGGTGCATTTTCGTCGCAGGAGTTTCCTGCGGCGGGACTCTTCGGCGGGGCGGAAAGACTTGCGGCAAGGGCGGCGCTTTCCACGTTTTTATCCGGCAAAAGGTCTTGCCCGGTCACCGTTTCCGGGGCGGAGGCGGCAAGTTCGCGGTAATTTAAAAAGTCGGTTGTTTTGTCGGCGTTCATTTGTTTTCTCCTTCCGTCCGGGCTTTGGGACGGCGCGGCTTTTGCTGACGCGTGAGTTTAAAAGAGTACGCCCCTTGTGTTTTCTATCACAGGCGGCGCGGTTTTCAATGCGTTTCGCGCGCTTAAAATGCGCTCCTTTCTGTAACCGGTAAAAGTGCGTGGGTTTCCGGGTTCGGAACAATTCCGCTTTTGCGCGATGAAACGAATAAAGTGTAGCATAATTGCCGATAAATCTGCAAGAGAATGGGGAAAAATTGCCGCATTTTATCCGATTTTGGGTAAGAAAGTGTTTTCCACCGCGATTTAATGGACTTTTCAGGAGCGTTGTGTTACAATAACGCAAGTTTTTTTGAGGAACCGCATTTTCCCTCGGGCGGGCGAAACGCCGTTTCTACGGGCGCGCTTCGTATGGTCGTCGCTTCCTGTGTGTTCGGGCGACCGCGATTCGGATCGCGCGCTTCGTATGGTCGTCGCTTCCGCGTCGCGGAGAGAAAGCGGTTCCGCTATAAGAGAAGAGTTTTCAATGAAAAGCATTCGCACCATGAAAACCGAATGGAAAAATTTGCCGGAGTCCCGAAAACAGCGCGTTCTGGGGCTGATTTCCGCATGGGGAAGCGTGGCTTGGGCGACGGCAAAGGCGTTGATGGGGATTTTTACCGCCTCGTTTTTTCTGGTGCTCAGCGGGCTGTATTCCGCCTGTCTGGGGCTGGCGCGGCACATCGCCGTGGACGGAATGAAGCGTTATCCCAAAAAACTCGCGCAGCAGCGCGATTGTTACGCCAAAGTCATTCTGGTGCTGTTTCTGGCGACGGCGGTGTTTTTCGCGTATATGATCCGCCTGGTGTTTTTGCCGGCAGCCGTCCACTATGCGCCCTTTATCGTGACCGTGCTTGCCGTTGCCGCCGTGGCCGAATTCATTTTTGCGGTCAAAGGGACGATAAAAGCCTGCAAACATAAAGAATTGCTGTATTCCGCCATGGCGGGCATCAACTTAAACGGCGCGTTTTCGGCGCTGGTTCTTGCCGAAGTGGTCGTGATTTCGCTCGTCACGCACGGCGAAAATTCCACTCTCATTGCAAGCGGCGGATTGGTATTCGGCAGCCTGGGCGTTATTTGTTGCTTAGTGATGATTGCGGTCTACGTCAGGACGGGAATTTATCTCAGGAAATTACAGAAAATGGACGTGGAATCGGATATTTTCCGCGGGAAAAGATAAATTTTTGCGGCAAAATCGGCGCGGGATCGCGCTGCACAAGCGGGCATATTTCGTTTCCGGACAGAAATTTATTGCGTTATTGCCGGACGGGTAAAATTCCGTACGGATAAAATTCCGCTATCGCGCAGGGCATAGCCGTTGCCGGGCGGAAAATTTTTTATCGCAAAACTTCCTCGACGGGAAAAAAGGAAATATGACAACAATAAAACGCGCCTTAAAGGCGCGTTTTTTCGTGCAAGCCGCCGGAAAGGCGGAAGTTTAAGCGGGCAGACACTCGGTAAAATGCGTGTGGCTGACTACCCATTTTTTCATTTTAATCCCCAGCCAAAGGGAATAAATGCCCAACGTCACGATGGTGAGCAGAAACCATTTGATATAGTTGCCGAACAGTTGCGCGCCTGTGCCGTCGAAGGCGATCTGTCTGCCGTCGATCACGGTGTGTTTTGCCATCCAGCGTTCCTTGTAGCAAACCGCCCACGGGGTTGCGATTCCCAGCGTGAAAAGAATGATCAGCGCCTGTACGATGGAAATGCCGATTAAACCCAGCAACCCACCGTTAAATTCCGATTTCATTATGTTTTTTCCTCCAAAATCATTTTATTTAAGCAGTATAACATAGAAAGGCGGAGTTGTCAATAGGGACGGGGGGATTTTATGGACGGAATCTGCGGGCTGCGGTCGGGCTTTCAGCAGGTTCTTTAAAAGGCGCGGGGAAAGTTTTTATAATAAGGCTTCTATAATAAAGTCGCGGAAGGGGGATTTTGTTTGGGGGGTTCCGGTTTCCGCCCGGCAAAAAAATCTTGAAAAAATTTTGAAAAAGTGCGGAAAAATACTTGCCAAAACCAAATCGGTATGATATACTATGCAAGCACTCGTACGGAGAGTAAGATTCGGGAGTTTAGCTCAGCTGGGAGAGCATCTGCCTTACAAGCAGGGGGTCATAGGTTCGAGCCCTATAACTCCCACCAAATCTTTCATATATGCGGGAATGGCTCAGTGGTAGAGCGTCGCCTTGCCAAGGCGGATGTCGCGAGTTCGAATCTCGTTTCCCGCTCCATTTTCTTCAAAAACGAGAATTTTTGGTTTGTCAAAAGTTCTCGTTTTTTTCTCCGAAAGGGATACGGTGCCATAGCCAAGTGGTAAGGCGTGGGTCTGCAAAACCCTGATTCCCCAGTTCAAATCTGGGTGGCACCTCCATAAATCCCGAATACGGTTTTCGTGTTCGGGATTTCCCTTTTTCGGGGGAGAATTGCCGAGGATTTTGCGGGCAGAGAGTTTTGCATGGCGCAAAAGCATTGTCCGGCACAGATGCAGGCGCAAAGGGCAGGGTTTTCGCGAGGCAAAAGCTTTACCGTGCGCAAAAGTGTTGCCGGGCGCATCTCGTGCGCAACGGGTAGCGTTTTTTGCAGGGCGGCTTGCGGTGTGGACTGCATAAGGGCAGGTTTCCTGAAAAAACAAAAGGGCAGATTTCCCGAAAAACACAATTTGATATGCCGAAGTGGCGGAATAGGCAGACGCAAGGGACTTAAAATCCCTCGATGGAAACATCGTATCGGTTCAAGTCCGATCTCCGGCACCAAACAAGAATAAAACGAACCCGAGAGAAAATCTTGAGTTCGTTTTGTTTTTTACAAGAGATTATTTCGGTTTAAGTGTTAAAATAGAATAATCATAAGATAAAAGGCGAGAAAACTATCTCGCCTTTTATCTTATGCTACGCTTGCCGATGGTTTGAGCGTACCGTCTACAATAATATACTTAATCTTGTTTTTGATTTCTATGTCTAATTTGTTATATTTCTCGATAAAGTTTTCTATTTTTTTATGGTTTCCATTATCAATAATAAGGTAAATTGCACGATGTGCTTCTTCTTGTGCCATATAAATGGGTAATTGAACATCAAAGCCATGCTCTAATTGATTATTAGAAGAAAGTTTAACTTCTACTAAAACTTTTTGATTACATCCACGAGATAATTTGAAGTCTATTGCGCCACGTCCTTTATTCGTTTCAGGCGACAAATCAATATTATTTGCTTTGCAATATGAGTCAGCAATACCGAGAAATAGTAATTGCGCCGCCGATTCGTGCTTCGGTTTCTTATCATCGTATAACAGTCTATTCAAGCCATTATCTTCAACCAATTTTTTGAACTGTGAACATATTAATGTTGTTGTTTCCTCAATATCATCAACAGTGTTAACGGTTTTATCTAATTCCAACGGATATTTGTCGACAAATTCTTTTGCTGTTGTATACCAAACATATTCACCTGATTGAGATTTATTGAAATCAAATGCTTCGCGCGGGGCAGATTTATAGGCTGCTATTAAAGCATCACGAAAATCTTTATTTCCTATCATCATGGTGCGAATATCTGATTTTGTAAATTTTTTTGAATTGTCTATATCTATATACTTATTTATTTCATCTCTTACCCTTTGGTTTTCGGCGCATACATAATCAATATCCTCAAAAGATTTTGCAATAGGCAATGGACTTAAAATTATTTCAGGTAGCAATAGAAGTGGCTTACGATTATATGGATTTATAATCATTTGATAAGATTGTTTTTCAATAATAAAGCTTGTTGTATTTATACCTAATTTGCTAACGATACGATTTGTATACTTATAAATATCCTCACGAAGAATATACGTTATTAAATCGCTTATTCTATCACAACCTACACGCTCTTGAAAAACGCCTAAAAGTTCAAAAAGTTCAGGGGCATCAGCACCAGCGTCTACAAGTTCTTTTATTGTTGAAAGTATTGATTCTCGTAATTTTGCACCGATTGCATTTCCATCAGTACTTTCGTCAGCATATCCAAGGCAGGTACCCGTTATCTCCTTAAAAGACAGCATTTTATCGGCTTTCTTCCAACACATATCTTTTCTTACTTTACTATGCTTTAATAAAAGAATAATAGATGAGAAAAACTTGGTTATCTTTTCTCGAGCGTTAATAAACTCGGGTTCACTGCATAATCCTATTAATGCAGGGTCTATAAAAAATCTAGTATCTAAATCTATGATAGGGTCAAATGTTTTATTTGATTTTAATAAATCTCTTTTTATATTGAAATTATCTGTAAAAGAAATCGGCATATAATCCCCCTAATATTTTTCTTAATTATACTGCATTTAGGGCTAAAAGTCAAGTTAAGTATACTATATCTAGTGTGTAATGCAAAATTGTGTTTTTTATAGACTCTTCCAATGCATCGTCCGATTTATCGCCTTTCGTCTGCGTTTGTAGCACAGCGAAAAGCGTAAGTCAACGGCAAAAATTTTTACCTAAAACTTTGAAAATGCCAACTATAACGTAAAAATTTTTACTAGTCGTTGACTTCCGTCTAACCGACTACAAGGTAAAACCCCTTCTATCTTTCCCCGGTGCTACTTCCGTTTTTGCCGAAAGGCGAAATAAATCGGAGGTAAAGTACAATGAAAGAAGTAAACAAAGGTGTTTTGGATAACGATATGGTTATCTCGGCAGAAAACATACAGGAAATGGGCGAAGTCATCGCCTTGACCTGTATTAAAACGGTAATCGTCCGTTCAGGCAAGGATTTGCACTATCTATACAAAGGACTATTACGAGATATGAACCGCTCAAAAGACGATCTTTCGCCGTTCTCAAACGCGTATGATTTGCGCAAGAGGCGATGTTATTTTTATGTCAACATATAGGCGAGAAACTCGGTGATAACTACATAACGAAATACGGAAAGGTTGTTACAGTTAAAAGCGCTTGTTATCGTTGCGCCGATAATTATTTGCAAAAGCAATACACGCGCCATTTATCAAACACAATAAGCCTTGACGAGCGAATTACGGCTAAGCCCGAAACAATACTCGACGACGAGCAGAAAAACGATTATACAGTCGTTGACGGGCTTATATCAAAGATGAAACTCACCACCGCTGAATACGAAACGTTATGTGCCTATATGGCAGGACTTACTTATCTCGAAGTAACACGCCTTTTGAATGTAAACCGCACGACGATTTGGCGTAGGCAAAACAGTATCCGCAAAAAATATTTGCTTGCTACTTCATTTTGAACGGCAGTAAAACTTTAGCCCGACTTTATACGGTCGGGCTATAAATATTCATTTGCTTGATTTTAAGCGATTATGTTCCTTGCAAAGCATTTGACAGTTGTCAATATTGGTTTTTCCGCCTTCCACCCAAGGCGTTATATGATCACCTTCCATTTCCTCATACTCATAATGAGTTTTTTCTCTGTGTTCGGCGACACAATGAGGGCATATACCTTTTTGCATTTCATATTTTTGACGTTTAATATCGTCATCAAATTGCCTTAAATTGAGATATTTAAGTTTGCGAGACAAAACATATAAGTAAATACCTTTTTTATTTTCGACTTCGCTGTCGAGCATAAGACGGGATATTTCTTCTTCGAGTTTGTTTGCATCGAGCGGTAAGGAAGAAAACTCGTTATACATCAATCCCCAATCAAGCCCACACATTTCACGGCGATATTTTTTGAATTTGACTTTAACCCAATCAATCACATTTTTGAAATAAAACCACAATTCGTCTGCATTTTCGTCGTGCTGATGTTCAAGCATATATTGTTCTATGCTTTTGTTCTCTTTTGCGGATATCCACTTCAGCGCAAGTTCCAAAAGTCCTTGTCTGTTGACTTCTGCCTTGTAATATCCTTTTGCCGTTAAACTTGCAACGCAATTATTTTTACTGAAATACGATTTTGCGCTTGTAAGCCATGTTCCCGTATAATTTGCATTCCGCAATTCTTGCTCGGTAAGTTTTAGTCCAGCAATGTTAATTACTCTAAACCACGCAAGGCGTTCTTCATCATTACCCTCACAAAAATAAACAAGCAATTTATAGTCAAGTATCCTACCTTTTTCCGTCTGTGTTAAATTTCCAAATTTTTTCGGGGTAAGCACTCCAGCAACATCTACCTCGACGGAAAAATCGTTGTTGACGTATTGACAAAAACTTACGGTGCGTTGTTGTCCGTCCAAAACTTCAAACGTTCCGTCCTCGTTTTTTACCCAATACATAACGTTAAGAGGAAAGCCCTTGTTGATTGTTGCGATAACGGCATTACGCTCTTTTTCGCCGTAAACAAATTCACGCTGATATTTTGGACGAATATTTAATTTTCCGTCATATCCGATAACACCGTTTTCGGCATTATCAACATAGTTTTTTACCACGTCTCTAATCGGTATTTCATGCAATTCTATTTTCATTTGCTTTTTCTCCTAATAACAATCCTAAAGTATTTTGCTTTTCCACAAATATTGCAAGTATGGGAGTGCTCCTTTCTAACAGAATCATTGGTTGCAAATATGTCAAATAAAGAATACCTGTTTATTGCATCAATGATTTCAAACTGATTAGGATTGTATTTATCCAAAAACGTGATTGGCACGCCCATGGGCTCATAATAATCACAAGGGATGTCCACAACTTTATCAACGTTTATAGCGGGATAATTGTCAAAAGTCGGATATTCGTTAGGCGCATATTCTTTGTAAAGAGTAATATTTTCGTGTCGTTTAGTAGTGTCAAGGTTAGTAAACCAGCAAATGTTACCAAATTTTGCCATGCGTTGTCCTTTTTCATTTGTGTAAACATTATCTTTTACAAAAGTTTTAGGAACCAAAAATTCTTGTGCACCACATTTATATCCGAGCCACATTTTATTATCTTTTAACAAATGGAATATATCTTGATATGTGATAGCATTTTGATTACCAATTATAATAAATTTTTTATTGTACGCAATCAATTACTCGACATATTCTCTAAAAAGCGAAAACGGAGGATTAGTTACTACAATATCGGCTACTTTTAAGAGTTCGATACATTCTTCAGACCTAAAATCACCGTTTCCGTTCAGTAGAGTCATAATATTTTTTTTATTTTTTAGTAAGTATTCCACATCGGATAAATCGACCGCACCATCTTGATTATAATCTTCCACCTCACAAATTTCTATTTTGTAGGCGCGCCTATGCGTATTTGGAATTCTCTTTTCTTGTATATCCGGAAAAATTGATAGTTGCGAATAGGCAATAGGAGAACTATCGTAACAAGTGGCAATCAGTTTTTTCAAACCGAGAATGTTAAAATTCATCGCAAAATACTTGAAAAAATTGCTTTCATACGGATCATCGCAATTGCAAAAAATAATTTTTCCAGACAATTGTTCTTTGTAATGTTTCAGTTCGTTTTCGATATCTGCAAGCTGTGTATAAAATTCATCTTGCTTCGCGCGATCCGCTTGTCTCAAACTCTTATTTCCTGCCATATAATTGATGCACCTCAACTTTTCTTTTAGTGCATCAATCAAACTATTCCGTGTACGCATTTGGCTTGAACGTGCATCAAAAAAACGGCAATATCACAACAATTCATACACAAGCAGTCAATACGCCTTGATTTTTGCAGAAAAATTTGCTATAATAATTAAAAAGTGTGCATCAATTAGTTTGTTTGATGCACACTTTTTGTTTGTGATTTATAATAACTTTCCTAATCGATTCATCATATCTACCTTGTGCTCCAAAAGAGAGTGAGCATATCGGTTAAGCGTAATCGTTGCATTCTTATGTCCTAATAATTCCGAAAGAGTTTTAACGTCCATACCGCATTCCATTGCACGAGTAGCGAACGTATGTCTTAAGGAGTGAAAGCCTTTATGCGGAATATTCAGTTTTTTCAGCAGAAATTCAAAAGTTCGTTGATACGAGCGCACAAATACGGGCTTGTCGCCGTCGGCTACAATATATTCGCATTGTGAACGCTTTTTCACTCCTTTCAGCAGGGGCAATAATTGTTTCGGCAATGGGATTACACGCCGAGAATGGACGGTTTTGGGGCTGTCGGTGATACGGCTATGTTTTTGTCCGTCGTTCCCGTCGTGGCAGGTTTTAGACACAAATAATAATCCCTTGCCAAAATCTATATCGTTCCAAGTAAGCGCAAGTAATTCGCCGATGCGCAGGCCCGTGTAAAGGCATAATACAATACCGAACAGTTTATCTTTGCCGCTGTTCAATATGTAATTTTCAATCTTTTTCTGCTCCGAAACGGAAAAGCAGTCCACCTGTTTTTCTTTCGTTTTGGGGCGTTTTATTTTATTTGCAATGTACTCGCTTGCAATACCGACCAGATTTGCCGTTTTCAACGAATTCTGAATGACGGATATAACCGTATTGACAAAGTTAGGCGACAACTCTTTGCCGGTTCGCAGATTACCGCTGTTCAACAATTCTGTAACGAACGACTGCAAAACGATGGCTGTTAAATCGTTTACGTCAATTTCACCTATTTTAGTTGCAATGTGCGTGCGGATAAGTTGCGAATAACGGATATATGTACGCTCCTTGCTACTTGGTTTTATGTAATTTTCCAGCCATATATTAAGCCATTCTATGTATTTCATTTTGCTATTCTCCTATGATTTTAATTGATTTTATAAACCTCAAACTCGCAAGGTTTTTGCGACGTTGGCAATTAGGCGTGGCTTGTCTTGATACAAGTCGGCTCGGCTACGCCTCG
>CAKQSI010000003.1 GCA_934272745.1 uncultured Clostridia bacterium
TACGAGCGGCGTTTAACGCCGCATAAATCGGTTTATCACCGCAAAAATAGTTAGGGATGGCGGATGGAATCCCTACTGTTATTTAAATCGATAAGCTTGTGTACAAAAACAGCAAATATTTGGTTTACGGTTTCAAAAACGCCGAGCGATAAACGCGGCGGAAAGAATCTGGTATCGGACATAACAAGAAGGCTTTCTGTATATAAATAAGCAAGGGCTTGCGAGCAAATCGCAAGCCCTTTTTGTACTTAATTTAGTCTGAATCTCCCATACATAAAGTAAATCCGTAAGGAGCGAAGCGACGGAATAGCAATTGCTGCGTAGCCGATCGCGGTACCATCGTCTATTTTAAATAAAAAGTAAATCCGAACCGTTCGCTCGTTACGAGCCAACAATTCGGATTATAACTTCTTGGTGCACCATAAGGAGTTCGAATCCCTAGCCTTCGGTTCCGTAGACCGACGCTCTATCCAGTTGAGCTAATGGTGCATATCGATTATTTAGTTGTTTTCGCCTTTGGCTTTGTAGACCAACGCTCTATCCAGCCAACGCTAATGGTGCATATCGATCATTTCGTTGTTTGCTTTTAGAGAGTTACCTCAATCTCGACAGCCTATATATTATAGGAAAAAAGCGAAAAAATGTCAACAAAATTGCAAGGGGTAAACGAAAAAAGTTGATAAAGTTGTATCCGGTTTGAACCGCGAGGGGAATGTCGTGCGGAGTTTACCCCGGAAGCGGTTTGGATCGGGCGGAAGAAATCGGGGGAAATTGCCTTGTCCGGACTTGCCGGGCGGAAGTGGGGCGAGTGCGCGGAAGAGTGGTGCTGCGGCGGCTGAAAAATTGCATTGTCCGGCCGGGCGGCGTTTGCAAAATAATAAAAGTGTCTGCGTTTGCAGAATAAAAGCGCCCGCGCGTGAGAGATTATAAAAGCGCCCGCGCCCGGCAATCTGCCGGGCGCGGGCGCGCATTTTTTATTCTTAAAACCGACACCCTTCCGTTAACGAGAATAAGGAAATCAAGTCCTTGCCGGAAATCTCAGGAATGGAAGTTGATTTTTTCGCAAGCTGCCTTATAGTACGCGTACATATCCGCAAAATACTCGTCGTAAACGGTCTTTTCGGTGCCTTCCAGCGCGGCGACGCCCTTGTTGAGGGAATCCAGCGTGGAAAGAATCAACTGCTTGACGGAAACTTTCGTGCCGTCTTTTTCCGTATAATAGCCGTCCGGATACTGCGAATGCAGAATGTAGTACATTTCCAGCGACAGCGTATACGAAGACAGCGTAATGACCGTTTCGGAACCCTCAAACGCTTCTTTAAAATACGCGGTCAGACCGCCGTAGTACAGCGACAGCGCGTCGAGCATGACGAGAACGTACTGTTCGTCTGTGGAAAGCGCGCGGAAGTCGCTCATCAGCGTAGTGATCGTTTCCTGCGTGAAATTAAATTCGTCGCCCATATTGGGAATGGCGCTGTACATCATCGAAGACATCGTCCAGAAATAGGATTCGTACTTGCCGATAAAGGCGCGCAAAGCCGTTGCGGACTCGTATACCGCCTGATCGATGCCGAGGAGGTACAAATACCGCTGATAGGTCGCAGTCGCCTTGTAGACCCCGTTAAAGAGGGGAGAATCGTTGCCGGCGGTCGCGGTTTCGCCGTAGGGCTGCCAGTAGTACGCTTTCAGAATATCTTCGTCACCCGAAGCGAGAATGGCGTCCCTGCTCTTGAGCATATTTTCGTAAGAAGCGAGGTAGGTGAGGTAGATGGGAACGGACTCGCCGGTGATCTGCTGCAGGGTGTCGATATACACCGTAGCCAGTTCGAGATTGGCAATGCTGGTATAAAGCGCCTTGAAGTTTTCTGCCTGATCGCCGAGGTCAACGGCGTTGAACACGACGTTATTTTTGCCGTCTTCACCCGCCTCGGTGTGGAACATTGCGGCGTAGCTTTGGTACTTATCGTACAGGAATTTCAGGCAGGAATCGAACGCGGCTTTGTCTGCGGAATCGGCGGCAAGCGCTTCGTACTTGGTCTTTGCGTTGGTCGCATATTCGTACATAGTCGCGGAGTCGCCGTTGGCGTAACCTTCCAGCGCGATCATCAGATCGGTGAAGATATCGTAGGAGACGACGCCCGAAGCGGTTTCGGGTTCCAGACCCAGTTCCTTGCAGTAGTAGGTGTAAACGAAGGTCGCAAAGGAGGAGTGCAGTCCGTTTTCGTCCGGATAAAGGGCAAGACCGGGTACGCCGTATTTGTAAAGGAAGTTCAGCGCGGAGATGAAATTCAACTGCTGATTGGGACGGAGCGCCACAAAGTCCTCGAACGTGGCTTTCACGCCTTCGTCAAACGCGGGCGTCGCTTCGTAATTTTCTTCGTTGTTATATCTTTCCCACAGGGTAAGATATTTGTTCCATACCGCAAGATACGCGTCGTTGAATGCCGAATCCTGCGTCAGTTCGAAATATCCCATGGTGCTCGTCTGCAGCGAAACCATGATGGAATCGTATACTCTGCCGTACAGGTTGAGGTACATCGCGTCGTTTTCCGCCTCAAGCTTGGTTGCGGCGTCGTTGCAGCGGAGATAGAAGTACAGGAACAGAGAACTTTCGGTAACCTGCGGCGTTTCTTCCTCTTCCAGCGCGGAAAGCGCCGCCTGCAGGTTCTGCAGGGCGACGTTCGCGTAAACGAAGTCTTCTCCCATCGTTTCCAGTTTATCGGGCAGGCGAATGCCGGTCAGATCGTCGATTTTTTTAGAAGCCGCCGTTGCCTGATCGCTTCCCGACTGGGAAACGTCGTAATAGTAGCGGTAAATGATTTCAAAAAAGTCGCGCTTTTCTCTCCAGTCTTCGAGGCGGGAGAAAATGGTGGAGTCGCTGTAGTTGTTGCCGTTCATATCGGTCAGCGTTTCTTCTGCCGATTCGATATCCGCACGGTACGTCCACAGGTCGTCGCCCGACCAGTTTGCGGGCAGTTTTGCCAACGAATCGGCGGCGGAGACGGCTTTTTCAAGGACGGTCGCCACTTTATTGAGCGCCGAGCGGTTGAAGTAGACGAGGCTCATGTCGCCGATCGCGAGATCGACGTCTGCGCCGTCCTTCACCGCGCCGTTATAGATAATAACGTCTTTCGCGCGGGTAAGGAAGCGTTCGTCGCTTAAAAGATCGCTGTAGAAGAAGACGGTTTTGACGTCGTCGTCCGTGCCGGCTCTCAGTTTTTCGGCGCCGTCCGCGGCTTTCTGTCTGGTGTCTGCAAGGTAGGTCAGGCTGCCCAAAGAGACGCTGAACACGCCGTCAAACGCCGTGTTGACCGCTTTCTGCCATTCGTTGAAGCCGTGAATGACGGCAAGTCTGCCGATCGCCGCAAATTCTTCGTCGGTGACGAGTTTCTGGTTGGCGGAAGTCATGCCGTTAAAGAGTTCCAGCGCCCGGACGGCTTTTTCCCTGAGGTCGGGCGTGGCGGTTTCGGGATAGTACATATCGGGGTCGGGATATTCGTATTTCGACCAGTCAACGACTTCGAGTTCCTTGGCAAGTTTCTGCACGCGGGTAACGTCGCTGTATTTTAAAGTGATCTCAAACGTTTCGCGCGGGACGCCGTTATAGGAAACGGTGATGACCTGCGTTTCGGTTTCGTGTTCTTCGGAAACCGCGGAGGGATCGAATCCCGAAACGGTCAGTTCGGTAAGGGCGGGGTTCCGCACGGTTTTGCCGTCCGCGCTCTTCATCGAAAGGGAGGCGCCGGAAAGATCGATTTCGGTATCGTGGCTGCCGTAAGAAAGTTTTCTCGGTTTTTTGAAGGAAACCTGCGCTTTGACGACCGAAACGCCGAACGTGCCGGTATAAGCCGTGCCGCCGTCGGTAACCGCCGCAGAGAGCGTCAGATTTGCGTTTTCGGCGGAGGAATCGAATCCGGTAAGCGACAGCGATTCGTCCCCTTGCGCGACGGTAAAGGAAGTGCCGTCGTCCCGCGTGACTTTCAGACGGATATTCGCCGCGGTGACCGGTTCGCCGATGAAGTAAACGTAGGATTCCGCAGTCTGGAAGCGGGGTACGACGTTGACGGTAAAGTTCACCGACTGTCCTTTATACGAAACGGTCAGTTCCTGCGCGCCGGGTTTATCTTTATCGTAGCCGGTAATTTCCACGCCGTCTGCGGTAAAGGGGACGCTTTTGCCGTCTGCGGTCAGCGTTCCTTTGGAAAAATCGGGATCGTTGCCCTGAACGAACGTGGTCTGCGGCAGGTTGCCCTTTTCAATGGTCAGGGCCTTTACCTTGCCGCCGCAGGCGGAAAACGTCGCGGCAAGCAGGCACAACAGCCCGATCAGTGCGATAACAACAGATAGTCTTTTTTTCATAAATCAACCTTCCTGTAGCATTGGTATTTCTACCCGAAGTTTTATTTCGGGGGAGTAGCTTAAACGTGTGTGAGAACGTGTGCGCGGCAGGATTGTCCGCGTTTAAGAGTTACGCTTTTTTCCGAAGTTTTGCGCAGAATTTTACGCTTCTTCGTTCCAGACGGCGTAAAGCGCGGCGCCGTTTTCCGCGGCAAGCACGGTATTTTCGGTATAAAGCGCGGCGCCGCCCGGGGTAAGCGCAAAGCCGCCGAACGTATATCCCGCGCGCCGGGGTGCGGAAAGCGCGTTGGTCACGTTGAGGTAACGCACCGCGTCTTCGGATTTGATAAAGGAAGCAAGGCTGCCGTCTTCGTTAAAAATGCAGCCCGAAACCTGCGGCCGGTAGGAGGAATTCCAACGCTCGTTGAAATTTTCCGTATTCGTTCCCGCTTCGAGATAGAACGACAGCGCTTTGCAGCCGTAAAAGGCGTGCGCGCCCACCGAGGTCAGGGAAGCGGGCAGGTTCACCGCCGTAAGTCTTGTGCAGCCGCGGAACGCCTGCTTGCCGATGGTCTGCAACGTTTCGGGGAAGGCAACTTCTTTTAAGGAAGTACAGCCCGAAAACGCCGCGTCGCCGACGGTTTCTGCCGCGGGGGCGGAAAGAACCGCAAGCGAGGTGCATTTATAGAAAGCGTAATTGCCGACGGCGGTCACCGCGGGAAGTACGGCTTCTTTCAGGTTTTCGCAGGAATAGAACGCTTTGTCGCCGATCTTTTTCAGGCTTTCGCCGAAGGTGACGGAGGTAAGCGAAGTGCATTTGTAAAAGGCTTTGTCCGCCAGCGTTTCGGTATTTCCGAGAGTAGCCGTTTTCAGCGAGGTCATCAGCGCAAACGCCTGTTCGCCCACGGTTTTGACTCCGGAACCCAGAACCACGTTGTCGATTCCGCCGATGTGGGTCACGCCCATTTCGGTTTTGTCCGCATATTCGAAGGAACAGCCGTAAAAGGCGAACGCGCCGATCTCTTCCACGCCGTCCGGCAGGGTAAGCGTATCTTCTGCGGTGTCGGCGCTTTCGGCTACCAGTTTACATTTATAAAACGCCGACTGCCCGATTTTTTTCAGCGAAGCGGGAAGGAGCGGCAACGTCAGTTCGTCGCAGTGGTAGAAGGTATAGTCCTTGATCTCGGTCAGTTCCTGCGGGAGGACGACCGAAGTCAGCGACGCGCATTTATAAAACGCCGATCTGCCGATGGTTTTCACACTGTCCGGAACGGTGACCGAAGTCATGCGTTCGGCATTATAAAAAGCGTAATCGGCAATGCCGACCGTGTCTTCTTTGATGGCAAGCGAACCGAACAGGGAGTCTTTCTGAAAGCCTACCAGCCAGTTGCCCGCGTAAACGACGCCCGCCGCGTTTTCCCACAGGGCGGAGGAGCGGAAAGCATACAGTTTGATCTCTTCCACGCTTTCGGGAATGGTGATTTCTTTTAAGGAAGTGCAGCCCGAAAAGGCGTAACTGCCGACGACTCGTAAAGAACTTTCGCCCAGCAGGTCTTCGCGGTTAAGGTCCAGCCCGCCGAGAACGGCGATGGAAAGCCCGGTGCATTTTTCAAAGGCGCGTTCCCCGATCTCGGTCACGCCGCTGCCCAGGACGAGGTTGAGCAGCGCTTTGCAGCCCGAAAAGGCGGAATCGCCCACGATTTTTACGCTGTCCGGCAGGGTAAAGGTGTCGGGAAAGGCTTCGCATTCTAAAAAGGCGGAATCGGCAATGCCGCGGGTGCCGTCCTGCACCTGCCGGTTTTTCATGGTCTTGTCCTTGACCGAAACCAGCCAGTTGCCGGCGTAAACCACGCCGTCCGATTGGCTTTCGATGCCCGTGCCGGAAAATGCGTTTTTCTCGATCTTTTGGGTAACGCTGCCGAAGTTCGTTAAGGTGATCAGCGCCGCCGAGTCCCGAAACGCGCTTTCGCCGATTCGCTTTACGCCGCCCGCCATATCGACCGAAATAAGCGCCGTGCAGCCGCGGAAAGCGCTGTTTCCTACAGTGTCCACGTTTTCGCCCAAAACGATTGCGGTAAGCGCCGTGTCTTCGCGGAAGGCGTCCGCGCCGATGGTGCTGACGCCGCTGCCGAAAGTGACGCTCTCAAGCGACGTGCATCTCGAAAACGCGCCGCTTTCTACGGCGGTCACGTCGTCCGGAATGACGACCGAAGTCAGCGCGTCGCAGCCGTTGAATACGTTTTGCGGCAGCACTTTCAGATTATTTCCGAGGACGACGCCCGAAAGTTTACGGCAGTACTCGAACGCGTTTTCGCCCAGCGTTTTTAAGCCTGCGGGGAGGGTGAGCGTTCCGCTTAAGGAGCGGCAACTCTGAAAGGCTTTGTTTCCGATTTCGGTAAGACGATCGGAAAAGACCACTTCGGTAAGGAAAGAACAGTTTGCAAAGGCGGAATCGCCGATTTTGGCGACGTTTTCGCCCAGAGTGATTTTGGTCAGTCCGTTTTTGTTGAAAAAGGCGCGGTCTGCGATCTTGGTGACGGGAAGTCCGCGATAGGTCGCGGGTATGACCGCTTCGCCCGTGACGCTGCCGGGACCGGACACTTCAAACGACTTTCCGTCTTCCGCAAGGCGGAAAGATAGTCCCGGTTCTTCCTCCCGTACAAAGGTGACGGCTGCCGACCAGGGGGAATCCTTGTAGTCTTTATCGCTGCCGGAAGCCACCGCTTTCACGCGGATTTCGTACGTGCCGGGCGCTAAGTTATCCAAAGCGAGGGAGGTTTTTCCCGTGTCGCGCTCCTCGGTTGCGGCGCCTTTTAAGGAAACGGTGTAATACGCCGCCTTTTTTGCGCCCGTCCAGGAAAGGGTCATCGTGACGGCGTCCGCCGAAAGGTTCTGCGGAGCGGAAAGCGCCGCTTTTTTGTCGCAACCGGTCGCGGCAAAAAGCGTCATCGCAAGCAAAAATGCAAAGCACAGCAGGCGGATAGCGCCGCGGCTTTGGTTTTTCGTTGAATTTTTCATTGCGGTTTATCCTCTTTCTGCGCTTTTTTGTCGCGGATAATTTCGTGAATCCAGCGGAATTTGAACTTTCTTACGGCGACGTCCAGCAAAAGCGACACGATCATAACAATCAGGAATAAAATCCGGGGGTCGGTCACTTTTTCGAGCGTCCGGGTAAAGGAAGCAAAGGTTTCCACGGGGTCGGAAAGGGTTTTTCCGTTGCCGCTTTCCGCAAGCGAATGCAAAAGTTCGGCTCCCGCCGTTTCGCTAACGAACGCGTCGTATTCTTCGGAATAGGAGAACGAGCGGTAAACGGTGAGGTCGGCAACGACTTCGCCCGCGGCGTTGCGTTTTTCCACGATAATTTTGTATACGCCGCCTTTCGCAATCTCGAAATCAAAACTCACGCCGCCGTTTTCGGGGGTTACGGTAAGCGCGCCGCCGTAGTACGCCATGGCTTCTTCCGACACGGGAGAAACCGAAACTTCCACGGCGTCGCCCTCGTTTTTCGTCGTGTAGACGTTGAGGCGGTTACGGTAGTTGTCTTCTTCGTACTTTAAGATGAGATCCAGACTGTCCGGCTCGGGATCGGTCAAAGGCGCCAGCGTTTCGGCAAGATTTTTGACGATCTGCCGCCCGACGGAGTCCGCCGCGATCCAGTCTTTCGCCCACGATTGGTTGATCGCGCTCATAAAACTTCCCACCTTGCCGTTGCCGAAGTTCCATTCCGCATAAACGGGGACGAAATCGCTTGCGAGCGGTACGGTGGCGTCCGCTTTTGCTTTGGTGCCGTAGTAGCCCGAAAGTTTGGGGAGATCGGAAGTATCGATTCCCGTAAAGGCGGAAGTATAATCTTTCACCTTGGGGGAGAACGCTTCTCCTTCATTGAGTTCCGCCACCATGGAAGCGGAAAGGTCCTCGGTCATATATTCGCTGATGCGGTCAATTTCGCTTAGCGGTACGTTGAAAAATTTGCCGTGCGCGCGTTCGGCTGTCTTCTGCATCTGCGAAAGATAGTTCTGGCTTTGCGCCATACCGACGGCAACGACGGACATCGTGATGCCCTTTTTGTTGTTTTCGTCGATATATCTGCCGTACCAGTTGGTATCGCCGTCGTTGGCTTGTTCTAAGTGATCCTGCGGGTTACCGTCGGTCAAAAGGATCATGTGGCGCCGTTCTACGGGGAGCGCCGCCAAAGTCAGTCCGCCGAATTCGATCGCGCTGGAGAACGACGTACCGCCGCTTCCGCTGCCGCCGTCGTTTTTCCCCAGATTTCTGATGATCGTGCGGATACTTTCTTTTTTGGAAACGGGCAGAATTTCCACTTCCTCTTTGCTGCCCACGCTGAACGTGATCGCGCCGCAGTAGTCGCGGTCGGAAAGCGCGTCCAGTACCTGCTCGGCGCCCTTCAGCGCGGCGTCGAATCTGCCGCTGCTCATGGAGCCGGACGCGTCGATGACGAGAAGGACGGCAACCGGCGGCGTATAGTCGATGGCTTGCACGGGCAGCATTTCCTGAAACAGCGTTCCCGTTAAATCCTGCCGGTTATACGCGTGCGCGACCGAAGTTTTTCCGTCAGCGGACGCGTCGTTGCTGCCGCCGAAGGTCATCAGGCTGCCGCCGAAACTGTAAACGTAGTCGTACAGCGACTGTACGAAATCGGTGGGCATGGCGGCGGAAGTCAGGTCGGCGTTCGACAGGTTGACCAGAACCACTTCCTGATAGGCGCAGAGTTCTTTTGCCGTCTGGGGGACGGCTCCCGCGTCGTCCGCAACCGAAATGCGGGTTACGTTGTAATCTTCGGATAAAATTTCGGAAAGATCGTCCGCCTCGCCCGCTTTCTGTTCCAGAATCAGCACGTTTTCAAACAGCGCGACGTCGAGATAGGAATGCAGCGTGTTGTTTTCGCTGCCCGTGTCGCCGGGGGCGGCAACGGTAAAGGTCAGGTCGTGCAGACCCGCGGACTGGAAGGAGTGTTCGATCTCCACTTCGGTTTCGCCGGGTTTTACGGTGACCGAAGTCGTCCCCGCGGCAAAGCCTTTGTCGGAAACGGCGACGGTCGCCGTCGTTTCGGAAAGGAAGTTGCTCTTTACCGTCAGCGTGATTTTCGCGGGTTGACCGAAGATGATTTTTTCTTCCGGAAGTTTGGCGGAGATCAACTGAATTTCGCTCTGTTTTTCGTCGGGGAACTCCATCACGTCCACTTTAACGCCGGTCGCCGCGATCATTTTGACTGCGGAAAGCGCGGAATCGTCGGTTTCGTACCCGTCCGAAAGGAGCAGTATTTTAGAAGTTTTGGGGTTTTGGAACTGTTCCGCCGCAAAGCGGAGCGCAGAAGCGATATCGGTCGCGCTCTTGTCGGGTTTTTCCGCGGAAAGATAGGTGCGGAACGCGTCTTTCGCGGCGTAAGACATGGGCGCCGCAAGCACCGCGTCTTTCCCGAAGGTGACGATGCCTACCCGGTAGTTTTTTCCGCAGGCGTTTAAGACCGAACGCACCGCTTCGTCTTTTTCCTCGTCCGAACGGGCGTTGCTGTCCGATACGTCCACTAAAAGGAGCAGTTCGTTCTGCTTGTTGGGGACTTCGTACCGGAAGGTCATGCCCGAAAGCAGCGTTACGCAAAGCACGACGGCTAAGGTGTGCAGCGTGACCGAGATCACGCGGTTACGCGATTTGCGGAACTTTTTCGGCAGACGGAAAAAGGGAAGAAAGGTCAAAAGCAGTGCGGGGATCAGCAGCAATAAAAGCCACGGACGGGCAAATTCGATTGTGAAATTACTCATAAATTTCCCCCTCCGTTAAATATTTTCTTTGGAATGGAGCAGCCATTCGATAACGAGCAGCGCCAGCGCGCCCGCCGCGATATATACCAGAAGATCGGTGTTTTTCTGTTCGGTCGTGGGAGCGGTGTAAATTTTCGGCAGCGCGTCCACCTGCTTGGTGATATTGCTTTCGCTTGCGGGGACGTGGACGAAAAAGCGGTCGATCAAAAGTTCGTTTTTCAGGTTTTTCTGGGTCACGGTATAGTCGCCCGGAACCGAAAGAGAAAGGCTTGCGCTGCTTTCGTCGTATTCGGTTCTTCCCGTGGGACCTTCGATCGTGAGGTCGGTTCCGCGCGCCGTGACGGTGGTTTCTTCTCCCACCTCAAAGGCGGCTTTAGAAAGCGTTGCCGGCAGATAACGGTCGAACAGGTTGAACAAAAACATAGGGAAGTCCGGCATCAGCGCGAGGTTGGACTTTCTTAAATCGACGGAAAGCACTACCACGGGCGCGTCGCCCTCTTCGTTTACTAAAAGGACGGGGTTGCCTTCGTAGTACATCAGTTCGGTATAGCCGTCCGGGGAAAGAATCTCTTTATACTGCGCCACGGTGATGCGGCTTGCGTCCAGACCGCGGGTCAGCGCGTGCGCTTCGCCCGAGGCGAGGGTGGACTTGCTGTCTACCGCAATGGTTTTGCCTACGGTAAAGTCCGCTCCTTCGGGCGCTTTGTCGGGGTCGACCAGTAAAACCACGCCGTCTTTGGGCAGAACCTTGGGCATGTTGTGTTCAAACACGTACAGGTCGTAGCCCTCGGTCTTGGCGTCCGCGGCGGAAACCGAAGTGTATTCGATGCTCCACTGCGCCTTTTTGGTTTGCCGCAGGGTGCGGAAAACGCCCCCGAAAAAGTTGTTGGCAAGCGAGCTTGCGTATTGAATCTTCACCGTGGGGCGGGTGCCGCCGTATACGCTGAACGTGTTGTCTTTCCGGAAGGAATCTTCCTCGTTCACGGTGACGTAAACGTAGTCGTAAGAAACAATTCCCGCGCCGCCGGGGAAGTCTTCCGAGGCGAACGAGAGGGCCTTTTCGGGTTCCGCTTCGCTGAAATATTCGGTCTTTTCCGCGCGGAGAACGCCGGTCGTTTCGTTGGCGTTGTAAATTTCCACCGTTACCGTCACCGGTTTGGTCTTGCCGTAGCAACCCACCGTAACGGGGAAGGAGTAGACGTTGGTTTCTTCCAAAACCGGGGTGCAGCCGAGGATGGCGACGTTCCAGTCGGCTTCCGCCGAAACGTCCATCACGGTGAACGACCCTTTATCGACGTACGTCGTCGCGGTGTAGAATAAAACCTCGGTCTGAGAGTTTTGTTTTAAGATATCTTCGGCAAGGGCGGCTGCGCCGTCCACGTCCGCCGTCCCGTAAGTACAGGCAAGCGTTTCGGAAGTCAAAGCGTCAAGCGCCCGTTCCACCTCTTCCAGATTCTCGCTCTCGCGGGAAACTAAGACAGAGGCTTTTTCGCCGGCAAGAATGACCGAGATCGCGCCGTTTTCCTTTGCAAGCGTTGCGGAAGCGAGGACTTTGACCTCTTCCACCGCGCGTTCGAACCGCGTTTTGCCCTGATCTTCTAAAAGCATACCGGCGGAAGCGTCGATCACCGCGACTTTTTCGTCTTTCGGCGTTTCGGCAATAAAGGGGATAACCGGTTTTGCCAGCATAAACGCGAAAGAGATCAGAAGCAGCGCCTGACACAAAAAGAGAAGGATATTTCTCAGTTTGCTGACGGGGATCCGCTTTTTCTTATATTTCAGACTCAATTTCCAGATGTAAGTACTGGAAACGAACTTCTGTTGATAATTGGGCTTGATGATATAGATAAGGATGAGAGCGGCGACGCCGATCAGACCCAGCAAGCCCAAGGGGAGGAGCAAACTCATTGTAAAATACCTACCTTCAGCAGTTCGCCGAACAGCATACGCTCGATCGGCTCTTTCGTGTTAACGGTGATGAAACCCGCGTCCCGCGAGGTGCAGAACGTGCGGATTCTCGTCTGAAAATCGCGCAGCGCCTCGTCATAGGCGGAAAGCAGATTGCCGGTGATCTTCAGCCGCATATTCTTATCGTCCATAGCGTCTTCCGCTTCGGAGTCGATCAGGTTGACGTGCCCGCTGTACGACGGGTCGATTTCGTCCGGCGTTAAAATCTGTAAAAGGAGCACCTGCCGGTTTTTGAACCGCAGATAGTCCACGGCTTTTTCCCACGGGTTATCCGTAAAGAAGTCCGAAATGATGACGGTAAGTCCGTCCCGCGTGCCGGTTTCGCTGCCGGTCACGGCGGAAGCGATGTCCGCTTCCCCCTCGAATTCCAGCGATTCGAGCGCGGCTACCGAGCGATAAAACGCCGTTTTGCCCACCAGCGTGCCGAAGGGGTTTTCCGCCTTGTTTCCCTTGATTAAGCGAAAGGAAACTTTGTCCATGTTGTGGACAGAAAGAAACCCCAGCGCCGCTGCCGCCGCAATGGCGTAATTGCCCTTTTCCGGACTGACTTTTCCCATCGAAGCGGAGCAGTCGAGATAGATCTCGGTGTGCATCTGCCGTTCGTCGGTAAACAACTTTAAGAAATATTTTTCAAAGCGGCTGTAAAGGTTCCAGTCGATACGACGGATATCGTCGCCCAGCATGTATTCGCGGTAGTCCGCAAATTCCACCGTCTGACCGTACGTTTTTACCAGATGTTTGCCGCCGAAAAAGCCCGCAAGTTCCTTTTTCAGTTGAAAGGCGCACGTTTCCAGTCTGCTGAAAAATGCGTCGTTTAACAGGGAACCCTTCATTATTTTTTACCTAAAAATCCGCGTTTTTTCTTGTCTTGCTCGTTCTTTTCTTCCTTGACTTCGGCAGGGGAAAGTCCGTAGCGTTTTTTGACTTCTTCCGTGATCATTTTCACGATGGTATCGGGCGAAACGCGGTCGGCGATCGCTTCGAAATTGAGTTTCATACGGTGACGCAGTACGGGAATCGCCAAAGAATCCACGTCCGTGTAGGAAACGTTATATCTGCCTTTCATAAGCGCCTTGACTTTCGCCGCCGAAACGAGCGCCTGACCGGCACGGGGAGAAGCGCCGAGGCGGACGTACTTCTTCGCCGTTTCGCTAGCACATTCGCCGTCCGGCTGCGTCGCCGCGCAAAGAGTCATCGCATAGCGCATGACGTCTTCCGCAACGGGGATCTGGTTCGCCGTGGCGCGCATTTCCAGAAGTTGCTCGCCGCTGCAGGCGGGTTCCGCAACTTCCGCCATGGTCTTCTGTGTCATGTCGACGATCTGCATCAGTTCGTCAAGACCGGGGTTGGGAACGATGAGTTTGAACATAAAACGGTCCATCTGCGCTTCGGGCAGGGGATAGGTTCCGTCCTGTTCTACGGGGTTCTGCGTCGCGAGGACGAAGAAGGGTTCCTTCATCTTTCTGGAAACGCCCATCACGGTGACGGTGTGTTCCTGCATGGCTTCGAGAAGGGCGGACTGCGTTTTGGGCGTCGCACGGTTGATTTCGTCGGCAAGGACGATGTTGCTGAACACCGGTCCCGGCTGGAACTGGAAGGACGAGTTGCCCTTTTCGTCTTTGACGATGATGTTGGTACCCGTGACGTCCGCAGGCATCAGGTCGGGCGTGAACTGGATACGAGAGAACGGCATGTCGAATACTCTGCCGAGCGAACGCACCAGACGGGTTTTGCCGACGCCGGGGACGCCTTCGAGCAGCACGTTGCCGCCCGCGATCATCGCGACGACGACGCCTTCGACGACCTCTTCCTGACCGATGACGTCGCGGCGGATCTGCTTAAAGATATTTTCGCAGTTTTGGCTGAAGCGTTGAATGTTTTCTTCCTGGATCATGAACTTTTCCTTCCTTCGATTATTTTAACTTTGTATAGAACGTAAATTGTTTTTTCGGTATGGCTTTTCGTGCTGCGGGCGACCGCCGGTCGCCCCGGCGCTTGCAGATTGTTTTTTCGGTATGGCTTGCGGTGTGCGGGCGACCACTGGTCGCCCCTACGCTCGTAGCCGTTTTTTGGCACGGTTTTCCAAGTTGATTAAATGCTGCCGTAATATTTTTCGATGAACGCGCGGAGTTCCGGCGAAAGTTCTCCGCCGTTGTTTAAAATATCCATCGCCATTTCGTAATAGGTCTGGTACACGTCGCGGTAGTCCACGGTGCCGTCGATGATCTTGCCTTCGTCCGACCAGCCGCCGCCGGCGCCGTCGCCTCTGCCGTCGCCCTTGCCGTCGCCTTCCTGACCGCCGTCGCCTTTGCCGTTGCCGTCGCCGTTGTCGCCGTCGCCGTTACCTTCGCCGCCGTCGCCGTCGCCGCCGCCCATACCGTTGCCGTCGTTTTCGTTCTTGTCGGGCGCTTCGTCGTCCTTGTCGCCTTCTTTGTCGGGACCTTGGTCGTCGTCGCCGCCCGCGGGATCGCCGTCGCCTCCCACTTCTTCAAAAATGGCGGTGACGGTAAACTCGTCGGTGATGTTAAGGTCGGTACGCTCGGGATTTTTGCTTCCGTCGCTCCAGCGGGAGAACGCCCACCCGTCTTCCGGTACGGCAACCACCGTCGTGGCGGATTCCCCGTATAAAATCAACTGATCGGGTTCCCCCTCGATCTCGCCGCCGCCCTCGGTCAGGTAAGTGACCGTAAAGTAGCGGTTTTGGGGATCGTTGGGTTTTAAAATGCCGGGCGAGGGCAGCGTGCCTGCGTCCGAAAGCGCCGCAACCGTTGTCATGCCCGCGCCGGAAACGAACAGCACCGTAATAAGCACGATGGCGCTCGATTTTAACGCGAACAGCGGGAAAGTCTTCTGCACGGTGATTTTATCGACCGATGCGATCTTTTTTTCGGCGTCCGCACGCTGTTTCTTTGCGATGAACGAATCGTCGTCCTTTAAATCGAGCATGGTGACGGCGCGTTCTTCCAGTCCCATTTCGTCCATTTTCCGCGCGACGCGTTTGTCGGTCGGGCGGAAGCGGAGAAAATAGAACAAGGCGGAAGCGATCGCAAAACTCACCGCGCCCAAAAGGACGGTGATCCACACGTTCGACAGCCCGAGCAGCCAGAAGCAGAACGCGGAAACGAGGTTGACGCCCGCGCCTGCGGCAAGCCCCAGACAAAGGGAAGTGACGACGCTTTCGCGCTTTAATTTCGCGCGATAGACCTGAAATAAATTGTTGTCCATAGCAGTTCCTCCTTTCGCCGGCAAAGGGTTTTGCCCGCGAGGGTTTTTTCGCGGAAAGGTTTCCGCGGGGAATGGTACGTTTCGGCGTACCGTTCACAATCGGATCTCGGTTGCGAACGCTGCGTCCAAGCGTTTTTTCAAAAATTTTCGGGAATCGTTTTCTTTCGAGGGGAACCCTTTTAAGTCCCGATACCTGTGGAAAATTTCGCCTGAAACCGTGAAAACGGAAAGTTTTTTAAAAACGACGGAAGCATCCGCGGGAATTTTCCCCCGCGAATGCCGGTCGTGACCCGCCCGGAAAATGGGCGGCGTTTTGGTAGTATTTACTTTGTTTCCCCGCCCGAAAGAGGGGAAATTTATATTTCCCCCGGGCGGGGCTGCCGCCCGGGGCATTGGTGCTGAAAACTTATTCCGCAGCGGCAAAGGATTCCTGCGTGGCGCCGTAAGAAACGGTCATACCGTCGTACATCCAGTATTCGTACCAGCCGGAAGGTCTTTCGTCCTCCGAGGCAAAGGTGACGTATACGGTCTGCGCGGTCGTCCATTCGCCGAACGCTTCACTCTTCAAGGAGGTTACGCTTGCGGGAATAAAGATCTTGGAAACGCCGGTGCAGCCTTTGAACGCTTCCGCTTCGATGGTGGTCACGGTGTCGGACAACGTTACTTTTTCAAGCGTGGTCACGCCGGAGAAGGTGCCCTGACCGATTGTGGTGACGGTGAAATCGGTGGGAACGGTATATTCGGTCAGTCCGCTCTTTTGCGGGACGAAGAAGGTCGCCCAGCCGCCGTCGATTGCTTTGTAGGTCACTTTACCTTCGGTACGGAAGTTCGTGCCGCCGTCGGCAATCGTCAGACTTTCCAGATTGCTGCAACCGTTGAACATGGAGGTGGTAAGTTTACTCACGCGGGAGGGTAATTCAACCGATTTCAGCGTCGTAATATTGCTGAATCCGGAAGAATACAGGGTGAGCGCTTTCGTGTTTGTCACTTCCTTGCCGTCCGCGTCCTTTTCGTAGGTAATCGTCTCCAGTTTTTTCATAACCGCGGTACTTACTTTTCTGTTGCCAAGTTCGGTAAGGTTGTGCGGAATGACGAGCGAGGTTTTCGCAACGGGGAAGGTCATGACCGTCCAGGACGAAGAATACAGCACGCCGTCAAACGAAACGTAAGCGGTGTTGCCTTCCGCAACGTTGATCTCTTTCAGAGAAGAACAGTTGTAGAACGGAGAATATCTCGCGTTGTTTGCCTGATCGATGGTTGTCAGTGTGGAAGGCAAATTAACGGTCTGCAGGTTGCTGCAGTTAGCGAATGCATAGTAGCCGAGGAGGGTAGTATGCTCGGGCAACGTAATACTTGTCAGAGAAGTCATATTTGCAAAGACCCCTCTGCCTTGCATCGTGTCGAGTTCCAGATCGGAAGTACGATCCGCACCCGTAATGGTTTTGATCTTCGTCGAAGAGAATACGTTTTCGGGAAGGGTCGTGACTTCTGCCGGGATGACGTAGGTTTCCATCGCGGCGGGGATCAGGAGCAGGTTCCATTCGTTGTCGTACAGCGCGCCGCCGTAAGCTACGAACGCGGTATTGCCTTCTTCCACTTCGACGGAAGCGAGATCTTTGCAGGTCTTAAGTAGATCGATCAGCGAAGTCGAAGTCATATCTTTCGAGATGACGAACGAGGTCAGCGTCGGTGGCAGGAAGACGACTTTGCTCTTGTCCGCCGTGTATACAATGCCGTCTTCTTCCACGAACGAAGCGTTGCCTTCTTCCACGGTCATCGAGGTGATGCCGTGATCGATGGCAAAGTTGTCGGGAAGGGTGGTCATATCCTTCGGAATGGTGAACGTAGACTTTCCTGCGGGGAAGAAGATGACTTCGTAATTTTTGGTAAAGATGACGCCGTCTTTCGCGAGAAGCGCGGGGTTGCCCGCTTCCAGTTCGAGTTTCAGGTTCGAGCAGCCGTTGAACGCGTTAAGACCGATCTTGACGATATTCGCGGGAATGGTCATGCGTTCGATCATGCTGCAGTTCATAAACGTATAGTCGACAATTTCGGAAAGCCCGGTGCCGAGTTGAACGATTTCCAGCGACAGACAGCCGTAGAAGGCTTCGGAACCGACGCTCATAACCGTGTTCGGAATGATAATCGAAGTCAGTTCGGTATAGGCGAACGCGCGGTTTTCGACGGTCGTGACCGAAGCGGGAATGGTAAATTCTTCGAGGGAAGTGCCTTCAAACGCGGACAAGCCGATTCTGACGCACTTGCTGCCTTCCGCAAACGTGACGCGCTTAAGCGACGTGCAGGAGGAGAACAGGCTGGGCGAGCCGGAACTTGCTTCTTCGTCACGACCGGTAATTTCGGTGAGAGAAGCGGGAAGTTCGATAATTTCCAGCGAGGTACAGCCAACGAAAGTGGTTCTCGGCAGAACCTCGATGACCGAGTTCGCCGCAAAACGAACGTTCTTCAAAGACGAGCAGCCGCTGAAGGTGTTTTCACCGATGGTTTTTAAGGTGGAGGGCAGGTAGATCGTTTCCAAAGACCAGCAGCCTTCGAATACGCTGCCGCCCATCTTGGTCAGCCCTTCGGAAAGAGTAACCGCTTCAAGAGAGCTTGCACCCTTAAAGACGTTGTCGCCCAGTTCGCGTACGCTCTTCGGCAGGGTGAATTCGGTAAGACTGGAATCGCGGAACGCCTCGTTGCCGATTCTGTCCAGTCTGACGCCGTCGGCAAAGGAAACCGTGGAGAAGTTGGTTTCGGCAAACGCTTCGTCGCCGATGGAAGCGGTGCGGGCGGGCAGGTCGAGCGTGGTAAGCGCCGTGCCGGCAAACGACGACTCGCCGAATACCAGCGGGTTATTGCCTGCCGTAAAGTGAGCGGTTTTAAGTCCGTTGCACGCGTTGAACGCGTACTCTCCGATGAGCGTGACCGAAGCGGGAACGGTGACTTCCTGCAGGGCGTAAGTTTTCATAAACGCCGATTCGCGGATAATTTCCGTACCTTCGGGGATTTCGTACGCGGTATCGGTGCGCGTGGAGAGGTAGTAAATCAGTTCCTTTTTGTCGGCAGAGAAGAGAACGCCGTCAATAGAGGAAAGATAGGGGTTGCCTTCCGCAACGTTGAGGTTCCGGAGCGCCGTGCAGTCGGTGACGATCGAGGGATCGAAAGATTCCATCGCCCTGGAAAGGGTAAGCGCGGTAAGACCGCTCAGTTCAAACGCGTTCTTGCCGATGACGTTAACGCCGTCGGGAAGGGTCAGTTCGGTAATTCCCTTCGCCTTATAGAACGCCTGCGCGCCGATCTCGGTCAGTTTGCTGTCTTTTGCAAAGGCGACTTCGGTGATGGCGGAACATTCGGAAAGCGCGCCGTCGCCGATCTTGGCGGTTGCGGCGGGAACGTTCAGCGTTCCTGCTTTTTCCTTGGGAACGAGAAGCAGTTCTTCGTATCCCGTGCTGTAAACGGCACTGTCGAAGGAAACGTAATCGCTTGCGCCCTCGCCCTGAATGGTCACCGCTTCCAGATTGTAACTAAAGACGCCCAGTCCGTTTGCAAGAGGAGCGATCACGTTGCCGTCTTCGTCGGTAAAGTACGCCAGTCTTGCGGGCAGGACGAAGTTGGTTATCGTGTGGGTGCTGGCAAACGCGTACGCGCCGATGGTCAAAGGCGCAGTATCTTTATCGCCGCCCATTACAAAGGTGACGACGAGGTTTTCGCTCGTGCCACGGAAGGCTTCGTCGCCGATTGCCATTTTGTCGTCGGTATTCTTGACCGAAGCGGGAATGGTGATTGCGGTCAATCCGCCCGCGTCGTAGAACGCCTTTTTGCCGATGGTGGTCAGTTTGGCGGTTTCAAAGTTTTTCGTAGCCTCGTTGCCTTCGACTTTGCCGAACGTAACGCTTGTGATAGACGAGTTGCCTTCAAACGCGCTCTCGCAAAGTTCGGTCAGTCTTCCGGGGAAGTTGACGGCGGTGACGCTGGTATCGTTCAGAACCTGTCCGAACGCGTCGTAATAATTGACGGTGTCGTACCAGGAATCGATAACGACTTCCGTACCCTTGACGCCGAAGGCGAGGGGCGCGATGCCTTCTTCAAACACAATGGAAGAAAGGGAGGAATTGCAGAATGCTTTTGCACCGATGACTTCCACCGAAGCGGGAACGGTGAAAGCGGAGAGCGAGGAGCAGTTCGTAAACGCGAACGCACCGATGGTCTTTAAGGTGCAGCCTGTAGCGTAAGTAATGTTGGCAACGTAGGTGTCGCTGAAGGCGTAGTCCCCGATTTCGGTAAGGGAGGCCGGGATTTCCACGGAGAAGTCCTTGTAATTTCCGGCGCTTGCAAACGCGTGGTCTTTCAGGACTTCGGTCCCGCCCAAAGACAGGGAAGTGATCTTGGATTCGGAGAACGCGTACGCGCCCACCGTTGCCGTACGGAGGGGCAGAACCAGTTCCTGGATCTGCGTGCCGTAGAAGGCGTAGTCGCCGATGGTCAGTTTGTTGGAGCCGTCGTCCAGCTTCGCCGTATCGGCGGCCGCAAAGTTGAGCGTGGAAAGTCCGCCGCTCCAGCCGCTCCAGTAGAAAGCGTATTCGCCGATGGAAACGACCGAAGAAGGAATGGTGATTTCCGTCAAGTTTTCCTGTCCTTTAAACGCGTTCGCGCCGATCGCGGTGACGCCGTCGGGAATGACGAAACTTTCGTCCGTCTTTCCGGCGGGGTAGAACAGCAGGATATCGGGATCGTTTTCCGTATTTGCTTTCTTGGTGTACAGAACGCCGTCAAGCGTTACGAACGAGGGGTTGCCCTCCGCAACGATGATGTTTTTCACCGTAAGACCTTTGATAAAGTCGGGCATTGCGGTGACGTTTTTCGGCAGAGTCAGCGTGTCGATGGAACGTCCGTCGAATACGTTGTCTTTGATGGTCAGCGCATTGGTGCCTTCCAGAATTTCGACCGTGAGGTCGCCGGAGCCGGCAAACGCTCTGTTTTCAATGGTGGTGACCGAAGCGGGAACGGCCAGCGAGGTGATGGCGACGTTTTCAAACGCGCCTTCGCCGATGGTCTTCACGCGGCTGTTTTCCGCAAAGGTCAGAGAAGTGACGCCCGATTCCGCAAAGGCGTATTTGCCGATGGAAACCGTGTTCAGCGCGCCTTCCCCAAAGGTCAGGGATTCGAGTTCGTTTGCTCCGTAGAACGCGTATTCGCCGATATCCGCGATTCTGCCGGGGAGGGTGAGCGAGCCGGACAGACGTTCGCATCCCGCAAACGCGCCTGCGGCAATCTTGGTAACGCCGTCGGGAATGACGAAGTTTTCTGGCAAGAGCGCGGAGGGGAAGTAGCAAAGCGTCGTGCCGCCGTCCGAAAGGATAGCGCCGTTTGCGGAAGCGTATTCCTTATTGTTTTTCGCGACTTCGATATCGATCAGCGCCGAGCAGCCGAGGAAGGCGTCGCTTACGTCGGTGGTCGAAACCGCGCCTGCGGAAACGGTGTATTTCCCAAGCGAAACGGAAGAAAGTCTGGCGGGGAGTTGAATGGAAACAAGTTCAATGCAGTTCGCGAACGCGCGGTCGCCGATGGTCAGGGAATTGACCTTTTCGCCGGCGGCGGGCAGAGAGAACACGACGGTAGTCAGGTTTTTGCTGCCGAAGAACGCTTCGGTTTCGATTCTTGCGACCGACGCGGGAATGACAACCTTGGTCAGGCTGCTGTTTCTGAACGATCCGTAGGGGATGGCGTCCACGCCGTCGGGAACGGTATACGCGCCGGTCTTTGCGGCGGGCATGAATGCCGGACGGGGCGCGTGGGTCGAACCCGATTCGCCGTTGTCGAACAGAACGCCTTCTTCCGCGGTATATCTTGCGTAAGCGGAACTTTCCACCTTATATATATTGATAGCGGAAAGGTTGGTGCAGCCGGAGAACGCGCTGGTCGTCGCGATGCGGAGCAGCGAGGAAGGCAGGTTGATTTCGGTCAGGTTTTCGGCGTTTTCAAACGCGCTTGCCATGACTTCCACGACCTTCTGTCCGTTGTAAGTCGCGGGAACGGTCAGTTTGGAAACTACCGAGATACGGTCGCCCTTGGTGACCGCATAGCCGTCCGCCACGGGGACGTAACGCAGTACCGCGTCAACGAAATAAGCGTACAGAACGACGTCGTTGTTTGCTTCCGACCAGGGAGCGACCGACTTGCCGTCGGCGTCCGCGTACAGGATACCGCCGCCGTAGGGAGCGGTAAACCAGCCGCCGAATACCTGCGTGGGATCGGAAGATGCGGGAACGGTCAGTTCGTAATCTTTACCGAAATAGATATTATCGGAGGTTTCGGTAGCGCCGTTCACGTTATAAGTCAAAGTGTAGGCGTTGGAAGCGTAGTAAGCGTAAAGGGTCAGATCGCCCGCGTCCGTAAACGCTTCGTCCGTATATTTCGCACCGTTGGACTCGGGGCCTTTCGGCGCGTTGTACCAGGCAAGGAAAGTATAGCCGAGTTTTTCGGGGACGGGAAGAACCATCGGATCGCCCGCCGCCTTGTACAGGTTGGCGGTTTCGCTGCCGCCGCGGCTGTCCAGCAGCACTTCGTGCGCGTAGACCGAAGTTTCCGCCCATTCGGAAGTGAATTTGCCGTCCGTAAAGCGCACGGAGATCTTGTTGTCGCCCGCGACTTTCAGACTGTCGATCGCAAAGAAGTTTTCGCCGCTTTCCACGGTGCCGACCACTTCGCCTTCGATCATGATTTCGTATTTCACCGCGCCGAGGACGGCTTTCCAGGAAAGCACGCCGTCTTTATAGGTCAGTTCGCCGTCCAGCGCGCCGTAACGGAACACGGTCGCGTATTCCACGCTGTTTTCGCCCGAAAGGACGGTCAGGGTCACGACGTAGTCTTCCGCGTCGGCAAATTCCGCCTTGCCGGCAAGATCGACCGCGGTTTCGTCCGCGCCCAGTTCGATTTTCTGTCCCGCAACGGTCAGAACGTATCCGGTAGCGCCTTCCACCTTGTCAAAGGAAAGGGTGGTGCCCACAAGTCTTACGTTTGCGGGAAGGGCGGGAGTGGTTTTTTCGTAAACGACTTCGGTCGCCGCCGGGGAAACGTAACCTTTGGTCACGGGTGTGACGGAAAGTGTCAGGCTGCCTGCGGCAAACGTCTTTAACGAAAGGCTGTTTTCCGAAACGCGGAAGGTCTTTTCGCCCGCGGTAACGAGGTAGTAACCGGCGTTTTCCACTGCCGTCCAGGTCAGTTCGTCGTCCTTGACGGTGACTGCGGAAACGGCGTCCAGCGTTCTTTCAAACGTATAGGAAACGGTGGAAGAAGCGTAGCCCTTCGCGGCGGCGGTCACGGTAAATCTGATGCCGCCTTTCTTCATTTCGCAGTTGGCGAAGTTGAAGTATAGCGAGGAACCGTTGTCCACTTTCGTGTGGTTGTGGTTCGGATCGCCGCATTCCACGGTAATATAATATTTTTCCGCGTTTTCTACGCTTTCATAGACGAGGGTGGAGGGTTCTGCGACTTTCAGTCCGGAAACGCGCGCCAGCGCCTTGTTTACGAAGTAACGGACGGCGGTTTCGGAAACGGCGTTGCCGCCCGCGTCCACCGCGGTGACTTCCGCTATGTAAGCGCCCGCCTTGTCAAAGGTAACGGGAAATACCGTGCTTGCCGTTCTCTGATTGTCAACGACGACGTTGCCGTCGGGATCGGTCACTTTCACAAGGTAGCCTGCGCTGCCCTTGGAATTCCAACTCAGAAGCGTGGAGGAAACGCTGAGTGCGGGCGCGGCGTTCGTGTCGTTTTCCGCAGCCCATACGGCAAACAGCGTGGTGTCTGCGTCGAAGGTCGTGCCGGCTTCTCTTGCGGAGGGTTCGACGTAGGCGTAGGAAAGACGATCGGCTGCGTTTTCGGTGCTGACGAACCAGCCGACGAAGTCGTAACCCGCGCGGGTAACTTCGGGCGCGTCGTACAACTTTCCGCCGATGGTGGTCATCGCCGCAGGCGCTTCGCCGTCAAAGCCGAGGTCGAACGAGATCTCGTATTCGCGCGCGTTCGCCGGTTTTTCCGCCCAGCGGGCAAACAAAGTCAGGTTTCCGGAAACGACTTCCGCGTCAAACGCGTAGGGCGCCGTCAGCGCTTCGTCTTTGTACCAGCCGAGGAACGCATACCCCGCTTTTTCGGGATCGGCGGGTTTTGCCGCGCTCTTGCCCGAAAGAACGGTCGTTGCGGCAACGTCGCTGCCGCCGTTCGCGTTAAAGGTCAGGGTGAAGTATTCTTTCTTGAGAAAACGCAGTTCCGCGCCGCTTAAGTTCAGCGTGACGGAACCTGCTTTCCAACTGCCGGTATAGGCGGTTTTGCCGCTTAAGGTCAAAGCGCCGTCGTCCGACAGGGTGTAGGTGCCGGCTTCCGCTTCGTCTTTCATGGTCAGCGTAAAGCGCAGTCCCGAAGTAAAGGAAAGCAGATATTCTTCTCCGTTTTCCGCGGCGTAGTAATAAACGCCGGCTTCGGCACCCGTTTCTCCGGTGGGGAGGGTCGTGGGTTGCGTGGTGGACGTGCTCGGCGCGGGCGTTCCCGTTACCGTAGAAGATACGGAAGCGGAAGGCGCCGGCGAGGGCGTCGGGTCGTTCTTGTTTCCGCACGCGGCAAGCGCGAAAGCCATGGATAGGCTCAGCACCAGCGTGAGCAGAAGAAGACCGACCTTTTTGTTGGTTTTCAGTTCTCTCATTTGTTTTCAGACCTCCTTTTTCTGAAAAGTATATAACGTTTGCCGTGGGCGATCGCTCGCCCGGATAGCCTTGGGTGGAATGGGTTTCGGGCGGTTGAACGTCCGCTCGTGCGGTCGGGTTTCGGGTTTTATTGCCTGTCTTTGGCGCGGTTTGGCGCGCTGTGCCTTTTTACTTGCGCCGCCCGGTATTTGCTTCGGGTCGTGCGCCGGCTTGGCACGGTGCTATTCCGTAGCCTCGACCGGTTTCGCTTGGAATTCCTAGCGGAAACAAAATCGTTTCTCCGCACGTTCCGGTGTGATTGACTGTTGCGTGGCGTACCGCTTGCGTTTCGTTGCGCACCGCACCGCCTGCGTTTCGTTGTGCGGCGCACCGCCTGCGTTTCGTTGTGTAGCGCACCGCCTGCGTTTCGTTGCGTGGCGCACCGCTTGCGTTTCGTTTTCCCGCGCGCGCCCGATAAAAAAGAAGAAGCGGAAGAACCCGCCTTATTTTTTCTTTGCGGACTCTTTCGCTTTGCACGATGGTCTTATTTCCGGAGAGTTCGCGCCCGTGATTCTGCGTTTCCGTGTTCGTCCGGGCGCGTCCGCCTGATGCCGGCGCGACGGTGCCCGTCCGAAAGACCGAGGTCAAAAGTCTGATGCGGTTCCGAATTCTCTCAATTGTTTCTTCTTTATGCAATAAACCGATTGCGCCCTGCTGCTCGGGTGCCGCGGGGCGGACTTTCGCCGGTTCTCGTCCGGCGCGTTTCCGGTGCCGATTTAAGATCTGCCGGAAAGGGAACGGTTCATTACGCTGGACATTATACACCTTTTCATAAAATGCTGTCAAGAAAATCGCACGCCAAATTATGTAAATTATGCAAATTTACGGCAAAATTTTTTGCCGAAAAAGGTCGAAAACCGTGGTTTTTTTATCTGCTATAAGCAGAAATTATACCCGGATAAGTAACGATAAAACCCCGCCGAAACGGGGGTCTGTTTAAAAACCGACTGTGTCTTGACGTGGTTTTCTTTGCATTTCGCTTTTTTTCTCTATCAACTTCCCCGAAAATCCGCAAAATTCCGCCTTCGGAAAAGACGTAAAGAATATTTATGCGCGATTTATGAATAAATGTGCAACATTATGCAATTCGTGCGGATCAAAAAGGGAGAGAAAAAGCGACATATTTTTTCGCAAAAAGGCGTATGAGTTGACAAACGGCGGCGAAGTTGCTATGATGAAACAAAACACTGCCGCTTTTTACGCTTTTGCAGGCGGCAACGACGGACGCCGCATTTTTGCGGTGCTTTTACGCGCCAAAAGGAGAATTTCATGCCGAAAAGTCAGTTTCTCGACCCCGGAGTGCTGCTTTCCAAGGGGAAAATCGAATTTCCCGCAATGGATTGCAACGCTTATTCCGCCACGCCGGAAGAGGAGAAAAAAACGTACGATAAGTCCGATTTTGCGGAGATGTACCGCCAGATGCGCACCATTCGCGCCTTCGAGCGGGCGCTGGACGAATTGAAAAAAACGGGGACGGCGCAGTTCACCCTGCACGGCGCCCCGAAAAAGGTGCATTACCGTTACGAAGGGCCTCTGCACCTTTGCGTGGGGCAGGAAGCGACGGCGGTCGGCGCCAACTTTCTTCTGACCAAGGACGATTTTTTGCTGGGAACGCACAGAAATCACGGCGAAGTCATCGCCAAGGGTTGTACCGCGATCTACCGGGCGGACGGCGAAGAACTTGCGGCTGCGGTCGCCGCTTGTCCGAACGAGTTGACGCTTCCCGCGGCGGAAAAAATTCCCGGCTACGCCGCGCGGGGGAAAAAGGAGCAGGCGCGCCTGTTTTACCTTTACGGACTGTTCGCCGAAATTTTCGGAAAAGAAACGGGATTTCAGCGCGGATTTTCGGGTTCGATGCACGTTTTTTACACACCGTTCGGCGTTTTTCCGAACAACGCCATCGTCGGCGCGGGGGCGGGAATAGCGGCGGGACTGGCGCTTTCCAAAAAACTGAAAAAGCAAAGCAGCGTGGTTTCGGTCAGCCTTGGCGACGCGGCGCTGGGCTGCGGCGCGGTGTGGGAAGCCATGAATTTTTCCGCCATGGACCAACTCAAAAAACTTTGGGAAAGCTGCCCGGGCGGATTCCCTCTGGCGTTTACTTTCGTCAATAACCAGTACGGCATGGGCGGGCAGACCGTGGGCGAAACCATGGCTTACGGCGCTTTGGTGCGGGCGGCTGCGGGCGTCAATCCCGAAGCGATGCACGCCGAACGCGTCAACGGGTACGACCCGCTTGCCGTTGCCGACGTTTATCGCCGCAAACTTCCGCTTTTAAAACGGGGGGACGGTCCCGTGTTTTTAGACCTTGTGACCTACCGTTACAGCGAACATTCCGCGTCCGACAGCGGCAGTTACCGCACCGCGGAAGAACTTTCCGCCTGGGAAAAAGCCGACCCCGTGGCGGCGTTTGCCGAAAAGTTGAAAGCCTTCGGCTTTTCGGTAAAGGAAATTGAAAAAATCGAACGAAACGCCGAAGAAGAGGTGTTTCTTGCCCTTTCCGCCGCGGCGGACGGCGCCCTTTCCAGACAGAGGAGCGAGGAGGAGGAGCGGACGCTTTTGTACCGGATTTTGGCGGACGTATCGCAAAATCGGGAACATTCTGCTGAAAACGACGATCAAAAAACGGCGCAGAATGAGGAGGCCGGCGCGCAAAAAACGGCGCCGCAAAGCGGAAACGATCTTAAGGGCGATCCCGCAAAAACGCAAAGCGGAAACGCTCCCCAAAAAGTGCGCGCCCCCATGCCGGTAAAACCGTATGCGGAAAATTCCCGCGTGAAAAAGATCGCGGCGCAAGGCACCCGGCAGATCACCCTTTCGGACGGTGTTTTCGAAGCCGTTCTGCAAAAAGCCTATCTCGATCCCTCGCTCATTTTATACGGGGAGGAAAACCGCGACTGGGGCAACGTTTCGGGCGTGTATATGGGACTAACCGAAGCCCTCCCGTACGAGCGTTTATTCAACGCTCCCATTTCGGAAAGCGCCATCGTTTCCACCGCCGTGGGGTACGCCATGGGCGGCGGCAGAGCGCTGGTCGAAATTATGTTTATGGACTTCGCCTGCCGCGCCGCGGACGAAATTATCAATCAACTTGCCAAATGGCGGGCGCTTTCGGGCGGGGAATTTGCCCTGCCGGTGACTATTCGCACGGCGATCGGTTCCACCTACGGCGCGCAGCACGCGCAGGACCTTTCCGCACTGTTCTGCCATATTCCGGGACTGGTCGTGGTCTATCCCGCGACGGCGTACGACGCCAAAGGACTTTTGACCGAGGCGCTTTCGGTGAATCAGCCCGTGCTGTTTTTAGAAAGCCAGAAATTGTACGCTTCCCGCTTCGGGAAAGCGGTACCGGAGGGGGAAGTGCGCGTTTCGTTCGGCAAAGCCGCTTTGGTAAAAGCGGGGACGGACGTCACGCTGCTTTCGGTGGGCAGTACGTTGCCGCGCGCGGCGGAAGCGGTCGAAATCGCCGAAAAAGCCGGCGTTTCCGTGGAACTTATCGACGCCAGAAGTCTGGTGCCGTTCGACTACGAAACGCTGAATCGCAGCGTAAGAAAGACGGGCAGACTGGTGCTGACTTCGGACGAAGTCTGCCGCGGTTCGTTTTTGAAAGAGGTTGCGGCGACCGTGACCGAAGCCTGCTTTGACGACCTGAAAGCGCCGCCCGTATTTGCCGCGGCGGAAGATATCATCGTACCGCTTGCGGGGGCGACCGGGGCGTTTTACCCCTCGGCGGAAAAAATCGCGGGGCGGATCCTTGCGATTATAAAGCCCTGCGGAAAAACGGATTTGCACTGACAGCCCGAAAACGCCTTGACAAAGAGGAACGGCTGTGTTATCATTTTATTGATTTTGTTAAATATATTGTCACTGCGCGCGCGAGCGAAAGGTTCCGCCTATCGGAAAGTCCGGTAAAAGGCGGTACGCCTGCGGAAACGTTTTCGGAGGGAATTCCCTTGCCGGGAACGCCGCAAAGCGGAACTTTGCCGGAAGAAATCTTTCGGCAAAACCGGAGGACCCTTTGTAAAACGAGGAATTCCGGCAACGCCGGGCAAACCCTTTAAAAGGCAGGTTCCGGCAACGCCGCCGCGACAGGGACGGAAGGAGAAGTGAAAAATGGCAAATCGGAGAAGGGGGCTGCTCGGCGGTCTGGTATGTTTCGTGCTGGGCGCGGTAATCGGCGTCTGTGCGCTTGCGGGCGTACTGGTCTGGGTTGTCAAACTCGGGACGATCAATAAGGTTACTAACCGGGAGATTGTCGGTTCGACCGAAGTGGACGGCGAAACCGTCGACCTGAAAGAGATGACGGTTTGGGATATTATCACCAAAGCGTCGTCGCTCGGGGATACCTCTAAAAAAATGACGCTGAAAAACGTGGAAGAGCTGCTTCCCGCGCTCAATCTTACCGACATGCTGCCGGCGGAGATGTTAAACGAGGATAAAACCGCGCTTTCTGTCCGCTACAACGGGACGGAAATTCTGACCGTTTCGCTGGACGAATTGTATTCGCAGCAGTTTTCTTCCATCGCGAAATACGTCGAAGCGACGGTCAAAAACAACCTGAAATTTTCCACGCTGACCGCTGTGGGAATGAATCTCGACGCCTTCCCCTTCGTGCGCGGCTATGCAGGGAGCGACGCGGCAAATCCCGGTAAGGAAGTCCCCACCTATGTTTCGCTCGGCACGGGTACGATCGGGGAATACTATAAAAATCACCCCGCTTCGGTTTATTACGTAGCGGAAGACGGCGCCTATCACACGGCGACCGACGCGATGATTTCGCGGGCGGACGGCGATCAGACCGCGCTGTATTTTAAAGCCGTCGGGCTGGGCGATCTTCCCATTTTAGACGGCATCAACGCCATCGTCGCAACGCTGGACGTCGATACGCTGACGCTTGACGCAATGAACGATAAATTCGGCTTGAATCTGACCGACGAAAAAGGGAACTATAAAAACGCCGTTCTTGCAAAGATCTCGGATATCCGCGTTTCGCATTTCGCGGACGAGATCGATAACGTGATGAACCGGCTGTATCTGTCCGACGTCCTCACCGGTCTTGAGGAAGACGACGTTTTATATCCTCTGCAGTTCCTGCGCTATACCAAGGATACCGCGGCGGAATACAACGCCGCCCACGCGGACGAGATCTCTGCGGGATCGAAAAACGCGGTCCAGCCCGGCGACTTCGTCGAAGATGAAAACGGGGACAGAGTGCTGGCTTCCATCAACCAACTTTCGGGAAACATTTCTTATCTCAAAGTCAAAGACCTCATCAATAACCCGGACGACAACGCGCTGATTGCCGCCCTCGGCGACTATACCGTGGACGACTTGCAGAACAAAGCCGATACCATCGTGGACGGATTGTACCTTTCCGACGTGATGAACATTTCGCAGGATAATATGATGGCGGCGTTTGAATATATGCGTTATACCGACCTGAAAAACGAAGACGGTACCCCCAAAGAAGGTTCCGCGCAGGCGTATAACGACGCGCACGCGGATAAAACCCCGGTCAAACCCGGCGACTATATTCTGGACGAAAACGGAAACAAAGTCAAGACCACCATCGGGAAACTTTCCGAAATCATCGACTTTGCCAGAATCGAAGATATGATCAAAAACGAAAGCGACAACCGACTGGTTGCTGCCCTCGGCAAGCATACCTTAAAAGAACTCCGCACCAACGGCGATACTATCGTCAACGGTATGGATATTTCCGACGTAATGAACATTACGGAAGACAGTATGATGTCGGCGTTTGAATACATGCGCTATACCGACCTGAAAAACAAAGACGGTACCCCCAAAGAAGGCTCCGCGCAGGCGTATAACGACGCGCACGCGGCGGAGATCGCGGCGGGAACGAAAGCCGCAGTCAAACCCGGCGACTATGTTCTGGACGAAAAGGGCAACAAAGTCCGTACTACCGTGGGGAAACTTTCCGAAATTATAGACTACGTAAAGGTCAAAGACCTCATCAAAAACGACAGCAACAATGAAATGGTGAGCGCGCTCGGCGAATACACCTTAAAGGAACTTCGCACGGACGCGGACGGCATTATGGACGATCTGGCGCTTTCGGACGTGATCGAAATCAAGCCCACCGATACCGCGCTTTCCGCCCTGCAATACCTGCGCTTCACCGAGAAGACAGCGGCGGATTATAATACCGAACACGCGGCGGAGATCGCGGCGGGAACGGCTTTCGCAGTCAAAGCGGGCGATAAAATCCCCGTCTGGGAAAACGGCATGGTCAAAAAAGACGAAGAGGACAATATTGTCTACACGCTGACCACCATCAAAACGTTGGGCGGAAACATCAACAACGTGCCGATGGGCGATCTTCTGGGTGTTACCGAGGGCAGCGAACCCATTCTCCGCGCAATTTCGGGCGCGACCGTCAACACGCTGAACGATACGGTAAAGACCCTGACCCTTGCGGACGTGATGACCATCGACGAATCCAACGCGGCGCTGAACGCGCTGCAGTATCTGCGCTTCACCGAAAAAACAGCGGCGGAATATAATACCGAACACGCGGCGGAGATTGCGGCGGGAACGGCTTCCGCAGTCAAAGCGGGCGATAAAATCCCCGTCTGGGAAGACGGCAGGGTCAAAAAAGACGAAGAGGGCAATATCGTCTACACGCTGACCACCATCAAAACGCTGAGCGGAAACGTCAACAACGTGCCGATGGGCGACCTTTTGAATATTACGGACGACAGCGAACCGGTGCTGAAAGCCATTCGCTACGCCACGATCAAAACGCTGAACGACACCGTGAAGGACCTGACCCTTTCGGACGTGATGACCATCGACGAGTCCAACGCGGCGATGAACGCCCTGCAGTATCTGCGCTTCACCGAAACCGCGGCGGCGGATTATAACGCCGAACACGCGGCGGAGATTGCGGCGGGAACGGCTTCCGCAGTAAAAGCGGGCGACAAAATCCCCGTATGGGAAGACGGCGTGATCAAGACCGACGAAGCCGGCAATATCGTTTACCGCAAAGCAAAAGTGAACGAACTTGGGGGCAATATCAACAACGTAAAAATGGGCGACCTGTTGAACGTTACCGAGGGCAGCGAACCCATTCTCCGCGCGATTTCGGGCGCCACCGTCAACACGCTGAACGACACGGTAAAGACCTTGACCCTTGCGGACGTGATGACCATCGAAACCGATCCCGCAAAGCCCGGTTATTCTAAAATTCTGGTTTCGCTGCAAGGTGAAAAAATTACCGATCTCGGTTCGGCGACGAACAGGTTGACCCTTGCGGACGCTATCGATATCGAAACCGACCCCAATAAGGCGGGATACTCCAAAATTCTGGTTTCGCTGCAGAATTCCAAAATTACCGAACTCGGCTCGGCAGCGAGCGGGTTGACCCTTGCGGACGCTATCGACATCGAAACCGACGAGTCTTCTCCCAACTATTCCAAAACGCTGATCGCGCTGAAAGACGCCAAGTTGACCGAACTCGGCACGAAAATTCCTGCGCTGACGCTGGGCGAAATGTTGCCTTACGACGAATCCGGGACGACCTTCTACGATAAGTTGATGAAGCAGGACGCGATCCGAAACGCCACGGCAAACACCGCAGGAACCGCGATCTCGAACGTGAAAATCGCTTCCCTCTTCGACGTGTACGAAGCGGACGGCGGCGAACTGAAAGGAATCTGGTACTTCGTGCTTTCGGGCGGCGAATCGCTGGACGATCTCGACGGCGTTATGGCAAACGCGCCGACGAAATTCGGCAGCGCAAAACTGGGCGACCTTGCGAGAAAGGGACTTCTGGGCGATATTCAGGAATCTGATCTGAACGCCTCCGTGAAAAATATGACGCTGAACGAAGCGATCAAGGCGTTTAACAGCGCGGCTTCTTCCGGTCTTATCGGCGGCTAAGGAGAAGAAAGCGGCTAAGGAGAAGAAAAATGTATTGTACGAACTGCGGCTCTTTGCTTTCGGGCGGGGAATGGTTCTGCCCGCATTGCGGAACGAAAGTGGCGCTTTTTACCGAGGATCCGGCTAAGAACGCTTCGGAAAACGGGGCGGCTTTCCGGCAGTCTCCGTCCGGGGCGGAAATCGGACAAAACCCTCTCCCCGGCGCGGGGAGCGCAGGGGTGATCGTTCCCGAAATCGCGGGGACGTCCCCCGAAAATGGGAACGCGGCAGGGCAAACTTACGAAACGGAATGCCACCGGGAAGGGGCGCCTTTCGGCTCCTCGCAGAATTTTAACGGCGGAAATGCGCAACCCTCGCAGAATTTCGGCGGCGGGGATACGCAAAATCCGCACAGCCCAAGCGGGGATACGCAAAATCCGCAAGGGCAGGGGAATGCGCCCGTTTCCAACCGGCAGCAAAACCCGGGAGTCTATATGCAAAACCCGGGCGGCTACGCACAAAATTTGCAGGATCCTTACGGTATTTATGACGGAAATCCGTACGTCCCGCCCTTTTTCAGCGGAGCAAATGCCTATCAGGGCAGCAATCCCTATCTGAATAACCGTTCTTACGGGGCAAACGGGTCTGCCGCGTTCCCCGCGGGGCAGAATTACGCTTACGGGCAAACCCCGTATGCCCAAAATCCATATGCGCAAAATGATCCTTACGGGCAAACCCCGTATGTCCAAAATCCTTACGGGCAGGGCAACCCTCAAAATTTTTACGGGCAAAATTTTGCCGCGGGACAAAGCGAAAACGGCGCCCAACCGATAAACGGTGCGGGGCAGTCGGGTTCCCAACCGATAAACGGTGCGGGGCAACAGTCAACCGGCGCTACGTTTCAGGGTGCCGCGCAGCCGCAGCCAACCGGCGCTACGTTTCAGGGTGCCGCGCAGCCGCAGGTAAGCGCGCAGCCAAACGCCGCCGGGCAAACGACCGCAGCGCAACAACTTCCCTTCCGCAACCCCTATGCGCCGCCTCCCGGGAAAAGTTTTTTGACCGACGATATCTTCGGGAAAAACCGGCTTACCGCAAGCGCTTACGGCATTTTGTTCGGCATGGCGGGCGCAAACTGTTTCTATCTCGGCAAAATGGCAGGGGCGATTATTTCGCTGGTTTCGTTTATCATCGGCATATTGATGCAACTGACCTGGAATGCGGACGTGCAGACCGTGGGACTGCTGCTTATTTTTGTCCCGGAAATCGTCAACGCTATCTGCGGTTTTTGCTACCTTTTTCAGTCCGACGAAAAATTTATGAAGCAGATCGACGGATCCGTAAAACTGAAATATTTGCGGGGGCTGGGCTATCGGGATCGGTAAACGGAAGGCGGCTTGCCTTTAGTGCAACAGATTGCTTCCGGGCGCCCCGAATTGCGGCTTGCGCCGGCGCGTTTTATCGCAGAATGCCGCTTATTAAGGAAGTAAAAAATCTTTCTTCGGCTTGCGCCGAAGAAATTCATCGCCAGGCGCCGCTTATTAAGGAAGTAAAAAGCCTCTTTTAAAAAAGATATTTCGTTGAAAATAATTTCGTTGAAAAATATTTTTACCGCGGCGCGCCGGAAGGCGCGCCGCGGTCACTGTTTTTATGACCATACTTTGCGGTTGCTGTTTTTAAAACCATAATATAAAGTTTAAAGGTCGTCCCGTAAGATTATAAAATCCGAGCGCCGCACGGGCTTGAAATTGCCGTAAATATTCCTCGTTTTTGCTTGGCGTAAAATCGATTTTTCCGGCAAAATTTTTTGTAAATCATTGACAAAACGGGCGCTGTCGGTTATCATATAGAAAAAGAAAGCGTTTTCATTTTTTTGCTTGCATCGCGAAAGCGTTTTTGCCCGCGCAGGGTTGTGGCTTTGCCTGAGTTGCGGCAAAAAGTACCGTCCGCCTGCGTCAGGCAGACGTCCGCCTTACGGCGCACTTTCCGCCCGTGCGGAGAAGCGCGAACGGCGCGGCTTTTCGATGACGACGCTATAGAAATCGGAGAAAAATATGAACGTCATTCGCATGATCGGTTGGGAAAAAATTTATCCGGAAGAGATCGCGGCGTTAAAAGCCGCTCCCGGCGCCGCGGACGAAGTCTGGCTGGGCGTTTACGGCTATTCCGCGCCCGAAGAACACGAAAAACGGGCAAAAGACTTTGCATGGCACAAGGAGATCGCAGAAAAAGCCGGTTTCCGCGTGGTGTTTGAAATGGGTTCCACCTTAGGACACGTTCCGGAAATGCCGGAAACCGAGGTCACCAAAAACTTCCGCAAAATGGTAGGTTTGCACGGCGAAAGTATGCCGGGCGCGTTCTGTCCCCGCGGCGAAAACCTGCTCCGCTACCAGACGGCGGTGGTAAAACGGTACATGCGCACCCGCCCCTTTGCCATGATGATCGACGACGATATGCGGCTGGAATTCCGCAACGGGATCGGTTACGGTTGCTTTTGCAAGGAATGCGTGCGGCTGTTCAACCGGAACTACGGCTACGATCTCCCGCGGGAGGAAATCGAGGTAAAGTTCGTTTCCGACCCTGCGTTCCGCAAAAAGTATATCGAACACAACCGCGCCGGCATGGCGGATTACGCCTACGCTTTGGCTTCCGCCGCGCACGAGGTGGCGCCGGACGCTTTTGTCGGGTTTGAAAACTGCTTTCTTGGCGCGCATAACGGCGGCAACCTCAACCATATTTTTGACGCCCTGCACCGTGCGACGGGCAAGCCCGTCTTTTCGCGCGCCGGCGCGTTTTACTATAAGGACGTTTCCCCGCGCGACGTGCTGGATAAAGTATTGAATATTTCTTACCAGAACACGCAGCTTCCGCCGTACGTTGCCGTGCGCCGTCCGGAAATCGAAAACACCGACAACACGTCTATGGGCAAATCCGTGCGCGGCACGATGATGGAAGCGGAGCTGAACTTGGCGTTCGGTTGCACGGGGACTTCTTTTCACATGGTGGGGCAGGAGTCGGAGCCCCTTTCGTACGAAAATCGTTATTTCAAGGCGCTTTCCGCGGAGCGGAAGTATTTTGAAAAGATCAAAGAACTTGCCTCCCGCACGCGCGTGGACGGGCTACGCCCCGCCCTGTTCGAGGACGCGTATTTGCTGGATTACGTCACCGAAAACGAGTACCGTCATGCCGAAAACAAGGACGCGCTGTCTTACCGCTGGGCGGACGTCCCCAAGGAACGCGGCAGGGAACTTTTACAGATCGGCATGCCCCTTTCTTATGAGGGAACCGCCTTTTTGCTGCACCCGGACATGGTGCCGTACCTTTCGGACGGCGACGTGGAACTGCTGCTGAAAAGCCGGGTTCTGACCGACGGCAGTGCGGTTTCCGGACTGATTGACCGCGGGTACGGGCAGGAATTCCCGCTTTTTGCAAGAGAAAACGCACCTGCCTCCCTTAACGAAACCTATATCGAGCAGGAAACGAGTAACGGCATTTCCATGCGCGGGCATACGGACGGATTCTGCGGTAACCGCTTCTCCGATTTTTTGATAGAAAAAGGGCAGATTTTGGACACCGCAGCGCTTGCGGTGAGAAAATTCGGAGCAGTTCCGTTGGCAATTTCCGAGGACGGCAGAACGACCGCCGCGTTGTTTACCACCGCTTCGGGCGGGGTGTGGGGCGCTGCAGGCAGTTCGCCTTTCAATATTTTTATGAACGTTGCCAAACGTCGGTTTCTGCTGAACCTTGCGGATAAGGTGTCGGGCGGGCTGTCCGCATTGCTGCTTTCTTCCGAGCAGGCGGTCATCGTGCCGCGCGTGACGGCGGACGGAAAGTTTGCCGGCGTCTTTACGCACAGCGTCACCCTTTCGGATAGTGAAGAATTGACCTATCTCGTACGCCGCCCCGCAAGCCTTTGCTTTGTGCAGTACACGAGCGAGGGCGACCGGCAGGAACTGCGCTTTGAAAAGCAGGGCGAGGACGAATATCTGGTGTTTGCTCCGGCGCTGCGGGCTTACCACAGCACACTGATCGTGTGCGAGTAGGGCGGCTTGTTCGGGTGACGAAGGCAGCTTTTGAGGCGGCGTAAGGCTCGGATTGCGTAAGGCTTGGGCGGTTTAGTTTAGTTGCGTGCGGCTGAGCGGCGGTTGAACAAGGGCGCCGCCACGGAAATTGCGGAATGGCGATGAGAGGATAAAGAGCCGAAAGGTTTATGTCTGCAAAGCCGGGTACGGTTTTCCGCATCCCCAAATCAAACACTCGATAAAAAAGAATAGACAAGCGAGCCGTTTCCTGCTATAATGTCAGGAAACGGCTTTTTTCGCAAAACCGCAGATTGAAGATTCCGTTCCTTATCGCAAACTGCCGGAAAGGGAATTCGCGCTGATTTTTACTCGCAAAACTGCGGGCAGGAAAGAAAAATCCGCCCTGAAAACAAAGGGAAAATCCCCTTGCGGTGACGAATTTTAACATACGCACGGCAAAAACGGAACTTGCTTAGGGGTAAAATCCCGGGAGGAGAACTTATGGCAAAACGGGTTGTGATCGGTATGAGCGGCGGCGTAGACAGCAGCGTCGCGGCGATTCTGTTAAAAGAACAGGGCTACGACGTCGTGGGTCTGTTTATGCAGAATTGGGAAGAAACCGACAATTCCGGCTGTTGCACGGCAGAAGAGGACTATGCCGACGTCCGCCGCGTTTGCGCCAGAATCGGCATTCCGTACTATTCGGTCAACTTCTCCAAACAATATATGGATCGCGTTTTTTCCTACTTCTTGCAGGAATATGCCGCCGGCAGAACGCCCAACCCCGACGTGCTGTGCAATCGTGAGATCAAGTTCGGACCCTTTAAGGAATACGCAATGGAAATGGGCGCGGATTTTATCGCGACCGGGCATTATTGCGATATTTCGCACGAGGGCGGCGTGCATACGCTGTTGAAAGCCGCCGATCAGAATAAAGATCAGACCTATTTTTTGAATCAACTTTCTCAAAAACAACTGGAAAACGTCCTGTTCCCGCTCGGCAAACTGCAAAAACCCGAAGTCCGCAAAATTGCGGAGCATTACGGGCTTGCCACCGCCGAAAAAAAGGACAGCACGGGCATTTGTTTTATCGGCGAGCGGAATTTCCGTAAATTTCTGTCCGAATACCTTCCCGCAAAGCCGGGCGAAATCCGCTCGGTGGACGGCAAAATGCTCGGCACGCACCTCGGTTTGATGTATTACACGCTGGGGCAGCGCAAAGGTCTTGGCATCGGCGGGCAGAAAAACGACGAGGGCAGATGGTTCGTTGTGGAAAAGGACATGAAAAACAACGTCCTTGTCGTGGCGCACGGGGACGAGTCGCTTCTTTACTCCGACGCGCTCGAAACGGGTGTAATCAACTGGATCCCTAAGGTGCCGGAAGAACGGAATTTCGACTGCTTTGCAAAGTTCCGCTACCGTCAGGAAGAACAGAAAGTCAACGTCACGGTGCTCGAAAACGGTACTACGTACGTGCGTTTTTACGACAAACAGCGCGCCGTCACCCCCGGGCAGTTCTGCGTATTTTACGACGAAACGCGCTGCCTCGGCGGCGGCGTGATCGAGCGGGCGATCCGGCTGTAACGCCTGTAAGGGGAATTTCGCCCGTAACGGTTTTTCGGCTGTAACGCGATATTTTTCTTTTACATAGGATAGAAAGAAAGATTTTGCTTCCGGCGGATATCAAAAAAGATCTTGCTTCCGTCGGGCGAAAAAGCTTCGCTGCCGCGCACCGCTGTTTTCACCGATTTCTCCGGAAACGGCAGGAAAATCTCCTTCCGTTCCCTACCGATAAAAACCAAACGAAGATAAAAAATGAAACTGAATTTCAAGCACACAAAAATCGTATGTTACGTTTCGTACGTCACGCAGGCGGCGGTATGCTGTATCGCCTCTCTGCTGTTTTCGGCGTTCGAGGCGGAATTTTCGCTTTCCCTCACCAAACTCAGCATGATCGTCGTGGTCAACTTCGTCTGCCAGATGACGATTGACCTGCTTTCCGCAAAATTCCTCGGCAAGATGGGGTACCGCGCGGCGGTGATTCTGTCTTCGGCGCTGTCCGCGGCGGGACTGCTGCTTTTGGGACTTTTGCCCTACGTTATGAACCCCTTTGCGGGAATTTTAATCGCGGTTGCCTGTTATTCGGCGGGCGGCGGATTCGTGGACGCCGTCGTCAGTCCCGTGATCGAGGATATTCCGTCCGAACACAAGGCTTCCGAAATGAGCCTGCTGCACTCCTTTTTCTGCTGGGGGACGGTGTTTGTCATTCTGCTTGCTACCGGCTATTTTGCGCTGTTTTCTACCAAAAACTGGCGGTTTTTGCCCATGACTTTGGCGACTATTCCGCTGTTTACGCTGGTCGCGTTTTGCAAAATCCCCCTTCCCGAGATTTCGGAAGAAGCGCGTTCTTCCCGCCTGATCGACCTGTTTAAGGCGCCGGTATTCTATTTGCTGCTGTGCCTGATGGCGTTTTCCGGGGCGGCGGAACAACTCATGAGCCAGTGGGCGTCGTTCTTTGCAGAAAAGGGACTGGGCGTGTCGAAGGCGGCGGGGGACTTGCTGGGACCCTGCACGTTCGCCGTTTTAATGGGAGTCAGCCGTACCGTTTACGGCGTGAAAGGGCAAAAATTCCGCCTTTGCCGCGCGCTTTGTCTGTCCGCCGCGCTGTGCGTGGTGTGTTATCTCGTCACCGTATTTGCGCCCGTACCGGTGGTTTCGCTGCTCGGCTGCGCTATGACCGGTTTTGCGGTGGGCATTTTGTGGCCGGGTTGCGTTTCGGTGGGCGCGAAAAGACTGCCTGCCGGCGGCGCCGGGTTGTTTGCTCTTCTGGCACTTGCGGGGGACGTCGGCTGTACGTTGGGTCCCGTGCTGGTGGGTTTGGTTTCGGACGCGGTGGAAGGGAAAAACGGCGGCGTGTTTCAAAACTTTTTAAAAGGCGGCTCGGTGACCGAAATCGCCATGAAGGCGGGCATTTTGGTCGGCATTATTTTCCCGGTGCTGTTCTTTGTTCTGGCGCTGTTTTTGCGGAAAAAGGAAACCTTGCCCGCGGGATTTGTGGAACTGCCGGAGGAACCCGCTTCGCTTTCCGACAAGAAGGAAGACGCTTCCGTGGGAGAAGACGAGGAAAAATAACGACCGGGAATTGCGGAGGAATGGAGAGAAGCCGTTACTTTTGTGAGGCGGGACTCCCTGTTTGTAAAATCGGAAATTTTCGCCGGTTTTGCGAATTTTGCGGTTTGGTTGTCGTTTGAAATGCGGCGAAGTTGAAAGCCGCAAATGAGCGGTGCGGGCTTTCTTGCGTGAAATTTATAAAAACATAGGGGACTTCTTTTATAAAATTTATAAAAACGGAGTGGCGCCCGCCGCGGATTTTCCGCGGGGGGCGCCACTTTGTTTTATCTTGCCTTTACCGTGCGGACGATTGCCTTCCTGAAATTGCCGGCAAGTAAAAAATCTGTTGCCTGTACTGCCGTGCAGGATCTAGCGGCACTTTGCAACGTCGATCGCTTTCGTAGGGGCGATCATTGATCGCCCGAAGTTGAGATGTAATCGTAATAAAACAACGGAAAGCAAATATTTTTGCGATTGCAAAAATATTTGAAAACCTTTCAGGGTTTTCGCAAAGCCACGCTTTGCGCTTTCCGTTTGAAATTGGATAAAATCTTTGACGGTCAAGTTGCGACGTATCCCTAATATGATAAAGCAAGGTCTTAAAAACCTCAAAAAATTCCTTAAGCGAAAATGACCTTTTGAGATGTTTTTATTGAAAAGCACCGGGCGCCCGCAAGTATTTCTTGCGGGCGCCCCTGTGTAACGTTTAGGGTGTCTGAAAAATATTGACAAAATTTGTAGGGGCGATCATCGATCGCCCGCAGTAAAAATCCGACCGATTTATTACGGGAAGCAAATTTTGAAAGGGTTCAAAATTTGCTTGTGCCGCGCTCCGCAAGACCGTCGTTTTGCGCTTCCCGTAAAAAGTTATCGGTTTTGCTTGTACAAACTTTCAGGTCGTCCGGAAAGCAAAGTCGTGCCGAAACGGCGTAAGGGTTACCTTTTGCGTAAGGTGCCCGTCTTATTTTTCGTCCGGGCGATCGTTCGGCGCGTAAGGGTTACCTTTTGCGTAAGGGTTGCCGCTTTGGGGCTGATCGGGCGCAACTCGCGCGGCGTTTGTTCCGGGCGCGGCGTTCGGCGATGCGGATTGCGCAGGGGCTTCTCCGGTCGTGCCGGATGCGGTCGTCATTCCGGCGCCTTCAGTCACCGGGCGGGCGGCGGCAAGCGCAGCCTGCTTTTCGGCGCGTTTCTTTCTTCTTTTCTTTCCGGTAAACACAATAATCAGTACGACGGGTACCGCGATGACGGCAACCGGCAACAGGAAGACGACGGCGTTCACCAAAAATAAGAAGACGTTTTTGACGAAATTCCAGCCGCTGAGGAAGGCTTCCTTGATCTCGATTTTGGCAGACGTATTGCCGTTTTCGATCACCGTAACCGAAATGCGGCTGTAATCGATGCGGTCGTCGTAGTCGTTTAACTTCGCTTCGATTTCGCTTAAAGAGGCTTCGATTTCGGCAAGTTGCGGTAAAATATATTTCACGATGGTTTCGCTGCTTTCGGCTTCCATCAGGGCTAACAGACGGGTGCGTTCGGCAAGCAACGCCTCTCTTTTTCTGGTGAGGGAACCATACGCGTCGGTGACGTCTTCCGCCGTCTGCGACAGGGAAGAAACCTTTCCCGCGCCCGAAAGCGAACCGAGAAACGCGTCGAATTCGGTAGTTTTTACGCGCAGAACGAGGTACGCGCGGTCGTCGTACACGGTGCGGCTTTCCAGATAACTCCCCTCGGGAAGCAGCGCCGTAACGGCGTCCACGCCCGCGCTCACTTCTTTTACCGAAAGGGTGAGGGAGGCGGAGTAAACGATTTTCCGGTCGCCGGAAGCGGAAACAAATCCGCCGGTTTTGCCCGCGGAGCCGTTGCCGTCATTCGGCGCGCCTTTTCCGCAACCGGTAAAAAGAACGGTCAATAGAAGCAAAAGTACCGTAACAGCGGTAAACAACTTGCGTTTTTTCATAATTCCCTCCTGTGTTGGGTCGTGCCCGAAAACGGGTGAATAAAATCCCGGCGTTTATTATATTGTAAGGCAAAGGACACGTTTTGTCAAGGGGAAGGCGCTTTTTCTGCGGAAAGCGGACGACTAACCGAAAAAACGGGCAATGGCGACCGACTATTTCGGGGAGAGAATAACCGCTTGAGAAAGCGGCGGGTCGGGACGACCGACCGTTTCGCAAACGGACGATTGCCCGGAAAACGCAGGAGGGCGACAGCGACCTGCAATTCAGGGCAACACCCTGAAAAAGCGGCGCGCCCGGCGACCTTTCTTCGTGTTTTCCCGGAGAGAAAATCTTCCGCTTGCCGTTCTATTGTGGTACGCCTCGGCATAAAGTAAAGGCAGAAAGCGCACGGCGCAAGTCAGGCTGGAGTGCCCGGCACGACGGGCGCGCGGTTTCCGGTGCAAAGCAGGGGATAGAGTAAAACAAGGGAAAATCCGGAATATCACGCCCCGCAGACACGGCAAAAGCATGCGGCAAACGTCACAGGGAAAGACAAATTCGACAAAAATCGCGCTCTTTTTCCAAAGGTTACGAAAATCTGCGCTCATCCGTCTGCTATAATGAGGAGGAAATATGAAAATTCTCGTCGCAAAGCGGAATACGCTGTTTTTGGGGGCGGCGCTTCTTCTTTCGTTCGTCCTTTCGGTCTGGGCGCTGTCCGCGTCCGGCGCCTACGCGGTGTTCTACAATCGCACCGTGCGCGAACTGCCCATTTATTCGGTGGAACGCGAAGAAAAGGTGGTGGCGATCACGTTCGACGCCGCCTGGGGAACCGAACACACCGACGAAATTTTAACCCGTCTTGCGGAAAAAAACGTCAAAGCGACCTTTTTTCTGGTGGAATTCTGGACGAAAAAGTATCCGGATTACGTCAAAAAGATTGCGGAAGCTGGTCATGCGATCGGTACCCACTCGGCAACGCACGGGCATATGAGCAAGATGAGCGAAGCGGTTATTCAGAAGGAACTTTCCACTTCTTCCGCGGCGATCACGGAGATTACGGGGCAGTCCGTCACGCTCTTCCGCCCGCCGTACGGCGATTATAACGACCGGCTGATGAAAACTGCGAAAAGTATGGGGCTGTATTCCATTCAGTGGGACGTGGACAGTCTGGACTGGAAAGATCTTTCCGCGGGCGATATCGCAAAGCGCGTGGTGCCCAAAGTCAAAAACGGGTCGATCGTTCTTTGTCACAACAACGGCAAGCATACGGCGGAAGCGCTCCCCGTGATTTTAGAAGCGCTGCAAAACGCCGGTTACCGCTTTGTGACGGTGGAAGAACTGATTTATAAAGAGAACTATCAGATGGACGCAAACGGCAGGCAGTTTCCCGCTTAGAGAAGCGGCGCGCAACCGGTATCTGCCCGCAAGGGGCGGCAGAACCCGCCGCGGGCGCAAAACGTGGCGGGACTTCCCGCCGGGCAAGAAATAAGCCCGACGGGCAAGAAATAAGCCCGCCGGGCAATCCGCCCGCGCAAAAGCGTACCGCTGCGGCAGGATTTCCGCAAGGGCGGAAACTTTCACCCATATAAACCCGCCATCGAGTGGCAGAAATTTTATCCCTATAAACCCGTCCGCGTGCCGAAAAACGCGGGACGTACCATGAAAAACAAAACGGGAACGCGTTTCCCGAACAAGAAAGCCGAAGCGTGAAAAAAGAAAAAACGGCGCTTCGATAAAAAACGGAGGAGAGAAAATGTTAACGAACGGCTATGAGAAAAACAACAAAGTGTACGTTTCCGGCAAAATCGTAAGCGACGCCGAATTTTCGCACGAGGTCTACGGCGAAGGCTTTTACGAAATGAAACTGGAAGTCAGACGCCTTTCCGGGCAGGCGGATATTCTGCCGGTCACCGTTTCCGAACGGCTGATTGCGGAAAGCGACCTGAAAGTGGGGCAAACGCTGTCCGCCGTAGGGCAGTTCCGCAGTTATAACAAGATCGTGGACGGCAAAAGCCGGTTGATGCTGACCGTGTTCGTCCGCGAAATCGTAAGCGAAGAGCAATACAAAAACCCCAACAGCATCGTGCTGTGCGGTTATATCTGCAAGCCGCCCGTCTATCGTACGACGCCCTTCTCGCGCGAGATCGCGGACGTTTTGATCGCGGTCAACCGGGCGTATAACAAGTCCGACTATATTCCCTGCATCGCCTGGGGCAGAAACGCGCGGTTCGTCAAAAATTTAGGCGTCGGGGAGCGCGTTGCGCTTTCGGGAAGAATCCAGAGCCGCGAGTATCAGAAAAAAACCGAAAACGGAGAAGTGCATTCCATGACCGCGTACGAGGTGTCGGTCAGCAAACTTGCCGCCTACGACGACGTGACCGCGTTCGATCTTTCGGGGGAGTTCGATCTGCTGCTTTCGCCGAAAAACGCCGCGCCGCAGCCGGTGATTTACGGGGAATGAAACCCGGACGCGCTGAAAAATTTACGACGTAAAGATCGTTGCGGGAAAGAAAGACCGTCCGGGCTTCGCTCAGAACGGTATTTTTTCTCAAAAAAAGCGAAAAAAGCGTGATTTTACGAAAAAGTGTGACAAAAGAATTGAAAAAAGTTGCGGGATATGTTAAAATAGATATAATTCCGTTTCGGCGGGTGCGTAAAACCGGAGATTTCCGCGGCTGAACCGTGGGAACCCCAAAGAAATTTTCGCCGGAAAGGAAAATCATTCTATTTTTTTAATCGGGAGCAGAGCAATGAACAGCGACAGTATACCCATATTTGTGGTATTACTCATCCTAATTTTCCTCTCCGCCTTCTTTTCCGCAACGGAAACGGCATTTTCGTCTCTTAACAAAATCCGCATCAAAACGCTTGCCGCGGACGGCAATAAAAAAGCCAGACTGGTTTCTAAATTCGTAGATAATTACGACCGGCTGCTTTCCACCGTCTTAATCGGCAATAACATTGTCAATATTACGGCGTCTTCGCTTGCCACGGTGTTGTTTACCAAATACCTTCTCCCCGCAAGCGAGGGGACGGCGGTCACTCTTTCTACCGTCGTGCTTACCGTCGTCATTTTAATTTTCGGCGAAATTACGCCCAAAACGCTGGCAAAAGAAAATCCGGAAAAGTACGCCATGGCGATTGCCGGGGTTGTCCGGTTTATTTATATTTTGCTTTATCCCGTCAACATCATTTTCGTCGGGTGGAAAAAGTTACTCAAAAAAATGTTCCGTATTCAGTCCGATCAGGGCATTACGGAAGAAGAACTTCTGACCATCGTGGACGAGGCGGAAAAAAACGGCGACCTTTCGGGGGAGGAAACCGAACTCATTTCCTCCGCGATCGAATTCAACGACCGCGACGTGGGAGATATCATCATTCCGCGCGTCAACGTCATTGCGGTGGAGAAAACCACCCCGATGGAAGAGATCAAAAAGATCTTTCTGGAATACGAATTTTCCCGTCTGCCCGTTTACGACGGCAGTATCGATAAAATCGTGGGAATGATCCACGAAAAAGACTTCTATACCGTCTATTTCAATCTGGAAAAGAACATCGACCGCATCATTCAAAAGGTGGTTTTCACCACCCCGCATATGAAAATTTCCATGCTTTTGAGCAAATTGCAGCGCGAAAAAGTACATCTTGCCATCGTGACCGACGAGTACGGCGGAACGCTGGGCTTAGTGACCATGGAAGACATTCTGGAAGAACTGGTGGGCGAGATCTGGGACGAACACGACGACGTCATCACCTATTTCCAGAAGCAGGAAGAAGGCGTTTATCTGGTGGACGGCAACGCGCCTTTGCACGAACTGTTCGAACTGATCGATTTCAAAACGCAGGAAGAGTTTGAAGCGACCACCGTCGGCGGTTGGGTGACCGAAATGATGGAAGCCATTCCCGTCGCGGGGGAAGGGTTCGATTATGAAAACCTGCATATCGATATCACGAAAACCGACGCGCGCCGCGTGATCGAAGTGCGCCTGACCGTAAACGAAAAGGCGGAAGAAGAGGACGACGGCGCACGACCTTTGAAATTGTTCGATCGCGACAAGGATAAAGAAAAGGACGACGACAAGAGGGATAAAGACAACAAAAAGGACAAAGACGACGAAAAAGACAAAGACGGCGAATAATTTACGCGCAGTTTACGCGTGGGCGACGGCAAAACCGCCGCCCTTGTTTTTCTTTAAAACGCGCGGAATGGGACTTTTGGGGCAGGTGCTGCAGGGTTTTTTCGGGGAGACTTGCCGCCCTTGTTTTTCCTAAAAAAAGGAAAACTTTGTTTCATTTTCCTTTCACGTGGAAAAAGTATACTGTTTTTTGCCGCGGGCGGGATTTAAGTTTCCACATGCGGGGCTTAAAGTCCCCGTATAAAAAGCGCCCCGCGTAAATAGCAACGTCGCCGAAGCGGCGCGAAAGGAAAACCAAGCCTGAACGGCTCCGCGCGAAAACCGGAAACCCCGCGAAAACCGGAAACCCCCGCGATTATCAACCGCGATGCAAAACCGCAAATGGCAGAATTGTAAAACCGCAAGATATCAATCCGTTCACAGCGCAAAAGAAAAAGAGGTGGAGCGAAATGTTGCAACTGAAAGAAATTACCAAAACTTACGCGTCCGAAGATTTCAGCGTTCAGGCGCTGAAAGGCGTTTCGCTGGCGTTTCGGAAAAGCGAATTCGTCGCCGTATTAGGGCAGAGCGGCTGCGGGAAAACCACCATGCTCAATATCGTAGGCGGCCTTGACCGTTATACGTCGGGCGATCTTGTGATCGGCGGCGTTTCCACGAAAGACTTCCGCGACCGCGACTGGGACGACTATCGCAACCACACCATCGGGTTCGTGTTTCAGAGTTACAATCTCATTCCGCACCAAAGCGTTTTGGGGAACGTAGAACTTGCCCTGACGCTTGCGGGCATTTCCCCCAAGGAGCGCAAGGAACGCGCCCTGAAAGCCTTAGAAAAAGTGGGCTTGAAAGATCACGTTAAAAAACGCCCCAACCAACTTTCGGGCGGGCAGATGCAGCGCGTTGCCATTGCGCGGGCGCTGGTCAACAATCCGTCCGTCATTCTGGCGGACGAACCGACGGGCGCGCTGGATTCCGAAACCAGCGTGCAGGTAATGGATTTACTGAAAGAAGTTGCTGCCGACCGGCTGGTCGTGATGGTCACGCACAATCCGGAACTCGCCAAAAAATACGCCACGCGCACCATTACCCTTGCCGACGGACTGGTAACGGGGGACAGCAACCCCTATACTTTTGCGGAAGCCGACGCGCAGGAGGCGGCGGACAAGGCCGCCAAAGAGCAGGAAGATGCGGCGCGCGTTGCGGCTGCCGAACAGCAGGGTAAAAAGTATAAAAAGTCAAAGCGCAAAAAGGCTTCGATGTCCTTTTTTACCGCGTTGTCGCTCAGTTTAAGGAATCTTGCCACCAAAAAAGCGCGCACGTTTCTGACTTCGTTTGCGGGGAGTATCGGCATTATCGGCATCGCGCTTATTTTGTCGCTGTCGTCCGGGTTTCAGAGTTATATCGACCGCGTACAGCGCGACACGCTCAGCAATTACCCGGTACAGATCAACCGGAGCGCTTCGGACTATACCGGCATGATGGGTTCGATGATGAATATGGGTTCTTCCGGAGACGCGGAAAAATACCCCGACGGAAGCACGGTCACCGTGCGGGACGGGCTTTCGTCGCTGCTCGATACCTTCGTTTTCTCGTCCAGGCAAAACGACTTAAAGTCGCTGAAATCCTACCTCGATACCAATGCGGATATGGAAAAGATCAGCGTTATTCAGTATACTTACGACGTGAATATGAACTTTTTCAAGCCCAAAGAAGGCGGCGGATATACGCTTCTGAAAGACCCTTTGCAGGTGATCATGGCGATGTCCGGCTCCGATTCGGAAAGCGGATCGGGAAACGCCGAACAGATGAACACTTCTCTGCAAGCGCTGTCGATTGCCGCGTTTTCGGAAATGGTGGCTAACCGCGACCTTCTGCTTTCGCAGTACGACGTGCTTGCCGGCAGATGGTGCAATCCCGATTCCCCCGACGAAGTCATGATCATGGTGGACGAATACAACCGCATTTCGGACTACACCCTGTACTATTTAGGGTTGATGGATCAGGCGGAAATCTACTATAAAATGGTGGCGTATTCGGTGCGCATGCAGCGCCCGACTGCGAGCGAACAGGAGATCAAGACCGTCACCTTGCAGTATCTTCGCACCTATTACGGCATCGAATACGATCCGGACGCCGCGGCCGAAAAGCCCACGTTCACTTTTGCCGAACTGCTTTCGCAGGAATTTACCATTCTGCAAGGGTACGATTTCTACGAAAAATCGGGAACGGGTTACGAAAAACGGGACGGCAATTCGGAATTCGTGCAGAATAAAGTGGCGGCTTCTTCCCGCAAGTTGAAAGTTGCGGGTATTCTGCGGTTGAAACAAAACGTTACTTCCGGCAGTTTGAAAGGCGCGGTCGTGTACCAGTCTTCGCTGACCAAAGCGCTGATCGCCGATCAGGAAAGCAGCGAGATTATTCGCATGCAGAAAGACAATCCCAACGACGACGTGTTTACCGGCAACGCGTTCTCCTATCGCGATTCCACCGTCACGTACGAGGGCAACCTCAAAAAACTGGGCGTTGCGAGCGAGGATTCGCCTTCTGCGATCTATATTTATCCCAGTTCGTTTGAAAACAAAGATTACGTCACGGGGTTGATCACCGCGTTTAACGAAGGCAGAGAGGAAAAAGACCGGATCACTTATACCGACTACGTCGGGTTGATGATGAGTTCGGTCACCACGATCATCGACGTCATTTCCTACGTCCTCATCGCGTTCGTGTCCATTTCGCTCATCGTTTCGTCCATTATGATCGGTATCATCACCTATATTTCGGTGCTGGAACGCACCAAGGAGATCGGCGTGCTGCGCAGTATCGGCGCGTCGAAAGGGGATATTTCCAACGTGTTCAATGCGGAAACGCTCATCGTCGGCTTCCTTGCGGGCATGATCGGGATTTTTGCGACCGTGCTTCTGAATATTCCCGTCAATCTGATCATCAATCATTTTGCAGACATCGGCGCGGTGGCGAAACTGCCCGTTGCCGGCGGCGTTATTCTGGTTGTGATCAGTATGCTTCTGACCTTTATCGCAGGGCTGATTCCTTCCCGCATTGCGGCGAAGAAGGATCCCGTCGTAGCGCTCCGCTCGGAATAACCGGCGTGCGGCGCTGCGGGCGGAATAACCGAAGTCGTAGCGCGCGGGCGGGGGAGCCTGTGGAAAGCGTGCCGCCTTTGCGTATCCGGCAAAGCGTCGCAGCGCTTGCGGGCGCAAAAAATAAAAGCGATAAAAAGCGCGGCGATTGAAAATTTCCGTCCGGCGGCGCTTCGCGTAAGCGAAGCGCCGCCGGAAAACTTTCCGGTATCGCGAACTATCGTTTTATCCGGACAAACGGGGGAATTATGAGGGACAAAAGAAAATTCATATGCAAAATCGGCACCGCAATGCTTGCGGTCGCGCTTTTACTGTCGCTTTCGGTGTTTTTTTGCTCCTGCGGCAAAAAAGATCCCGTGCCCGCGACGGAGGAAACAGAGTGCGTCCGCTATACGGGAAACGTTATTTCCGGCGTCGGCGTGATGCGGGAGGGAGACCTGTATTACCGCGCGGAAAAGAGTGAAAAGACGGGCAAAGGCTACCAAAAATTAAAGAGCGCAAACGACGGTTATTCTACGTACGCGCTGCTTTCACATACCGAAAAACTGACCTTTTTCGATTGCTTTTTGGGCGAAAATGCGGACGGAAGCACCGATTTTATCGTAAACGGCAAGGCGTACCGTTTGCCCGGAAACGCAAGTTACGATTTTTATCTGCCCTTTTTGGTGGGTACGCGGACGGAAACGGCGGTTTCAAACGGGGCAAGTGCCGAGGTGGGTTCCGGGGCGGACGACAGTCCTTCCGTAAGCGCGGTTGAAAATCCGAAAACGGTCACGAAAAACGCATACGTATCGCTGTTTTCGGTTACGGCACTGCTTTCAGGGGTAGAAGAAAACGCTGAAATTCCGCTGCATTTTGCGGTGACGGCAGACCTTTATTACAGCGCGGAAAGCGGCATGCCGGACGTCGTTTCCACCTTTGACGGTGAAAATTACGTCGCGGTAAACGCTGCGGGGAAAAAGGTCTTTACAAGCAAAGATCCCCTTTCCGTTACCCAAAAAGGGGGCAGATATTTCTATAAAACCTACGACCCGAATGCGAAAAAATACGCCGTGTACGGCGAGGACGGCACGTTGCTTCTTTCGGGCGCGGACGAAGTTGCCGATCCGGGCGGATACGATTATCTGATGGCGGTAAGGGCGGACGAGAGCGGCGAAACCGCAGAAGAATACTATTTTATCAGGGGAAACGGAATGCTGACGCTTTCCGCTTCCGCTGCCGTGCTAGGCTATGCCGAAAGCGCTGTTTTGTACTTCGACGGCGAAAATTACGGCGTGTTTGACGGCGAAAACCGCGTTTTGCCCTATGGCAATATCGTTTCCAACTCGTCGGGGAGTTGCTATCTGGCGTACCCGAAAACTTCGCATCACACGCTCGATCTTTTAGACGGGAACTTTCGGGTCATTGCCGAAAATTTGCCGGACGACGTGCGCCTTTCTTCGTTCAGCGAGCCGACGTCGGGATTTTTTGCCGCGTTCGACGGGGAAAGAACCTATACTTTCCGCACGGAATCCGGCGGGGTGAAAACGCTGACCCCGGCGGAGGGGGAAACGCTGACCTTTTCCGCCTGTACCGGCTTCGTTCTGCTCAAAAAAGGGGAGGACGTCCGTGTATTTTCCGCGTTTACGGGGAAGACGAGCGCGGTATATCGCAGCGTTTCCGTGCGGCGGGATTGCGGCGTAACCTATGCGGTGGGCGTTTCGGACGGAGCCGTGGAAGCGTTCGACCCGAACGGCATTTCTTCTTCCGAAAAACTGCGCGCGGAATTTGCAGGCGCCGCCGCTTCGGAAATTTCCGTACAAATCGAACTTGCCGCAAACGCCGCGGATATGGCTGCGGGCGTGGCAAAACCGGTGGTTTTATTGAAGGCTTCCGCCGGGGAAAAAGTGTTCCGCTTTGCGCTCACGCGGGAGGGGTTTTTTGACGAAGAAACGGACGGTCGCCGCCTGTTCGTGCGCGAAATTCACGGGCAGCCCGCCTTTCTGACGCCCTTTTTAACGCTCGTCACGCACACGGAAACGGGCAGCGAAGTGTACGAAGTCGCTTCCTCCGTCACGAAAAAAGCCGAAACGAGTGCGATTCTTACCGCCTATCTTTGGGACGAGGACGGGGCGCGCGGCGGGTACGTGTACGAAGAAAACGGCAATTCCGGCGCGACGGACGAGGCGGGAACGCCGCTGTTTGCCGCGGAATTTTCGGAAATTCTGGCGGTTTCGGACGGGAATTATGCGGCAAAACGGGGCGAAGCGAATGTGGTTTTTCGTGTGGAAGCGGGCAAGATCGTCTACCCCGCAGGGCTGGGGTCGGACTCCGTAGAACTGTATACGGGCGGCTTTTTCGTTGCCGTCGGGGACGGGAAAGGGGCGGTTTACCGTGGCTGCAGCCGCTATCTTGAGGAAGAAATTCTGACCTGCGACGCGTATTACGCGGTGGACGTTGCGGCGGAAAAAGGCGGGACGGGAGAATATCCGGACGGCGATTCGGCTTTCGGCGGGGAAAACGACGGGATCGTTGCGGACGATATCGTCATTTCCCGCGTGTACGTGTTTGAAACGGAGTCCGGCGGCGTTTCGGTGCGCGTGCCGTACAAGGCGCGGAAAACGCCCGCCTTTTCGACCGACGTTCTGGGCGACCGTTTGCCCTGAAGTGAACGAGGACGTAAGGCGATCGTTTGCCGTCAGCCGGGCAGGCAGAAGCGGGTGGTTTTAAGAAACCGTGTAATGCCGCAAGGAAAGCGTGCGGCGAATAAAAGATATCGCGCGGCGCGCGAAATATACCGGACGTAAAAGAAAAGATATAACGTAAAAAGAAAAGGGGGGTCATAAAATGGGCGCCCCCCCCATTTTATAAATAAAATTCCGTACTGCACAAATAAAATTCCGTACCGCGGAAAGGCGAGCGGCTTATCCGCGGGCGCCTTCTATTTGTTGTTTTCATCGCGCGTTCCGCTTTTTGAATCGGGTACGGGCGTTAAGTACAACCGGCTCGGAAACGGTGAAGCGAACGGTCCATAAACGCTGAAACGGACGATAAAACCTTTCCGCCTTCCGTGTTCCGAAAATCCTTACTTCACGCGGAGCGCAGCCATGCCGCCCAGTCCGGCAACAAAGCCGCCGATAACCGAAAGCAGCACGCCGACGTCCCAACGGGGTTTCGCCGAGTCGCCCAGATACTCGCTGAGGTTGTATTCGCCGAAGCATTTTACGGTAAAAATGATCAGAAGCACTGCCGCAACAATGGTCAGGAGAGCGGCAAGCAGACCGATCAGGTCAAGTTTGATCTTGGTAAATCTGCAGACGACGACCAGTATGACGGTTAAAATCGCAAGTCCCATCAAAACGTACGCAAACGCTTGCATGGCTTTGAAGCCTTCCGCATCCTGATTCATATCGCCCATGGCGAGGTGATAGGTTTTGTCTCCGACAAAGGGAATGTTTTTTACTTTGAAGAACATCCAGTCGAGAAAGGGTCCGACGCCTGCCATTACGGCGCCTGCGAGAGTAAAGATCAGGGCGATTGCCGCCGCGATCGAGAACGATGCCTTCTTTTTTCTTTTAGCCATAAATTTTTCTCCTTTCGGGATATTCCCGGTTTTCGATGGCGGGCGCAAGACGACGCGCCGTTCCGCATTCGGGTGTCGGCATTATACCATAAGGAAAAGGGAATTTCCACAATTTTGCCATAAAAATTTTCCACAAATTGTATTTGCGGTGTGGAAAACTACGGGGGTGTATCGATATTTCCTCCTTTTATGCCGTCTGTAAAAGGGGATTTTTCTGCCAGAGCGGGGGTAAAGTTCCGTGCGGTTTGCCTCGCTATGGCGGCATGCTGGGGTGCTGCGCTACCCCGGACTGCGCCCGGAAAAGTCAGCCGTCAAGACAACTTTTCAGGAAGCGCTCCGCGTTCTTTTCCATGATCTTTTCCGCCGCGGCGGAGCCGAACGCGCCGGAGATCGCTTCAAAAACGCATTCGGTCAAAGGGGCGTCCGCGCGGTATTCTTCGGCGTAAACGCCGCCCGTTCCGTCGAAATCGCTGCCGAGAGCGATCGCTTCCACGCCGAACCGGTCGATCCCGTAGCGGACGTGCGCCAAAAAGGGGCTGTCTGCCGCATTTTTTGCAAGGCAACAGCGGGGCGAACCGTTTCCCGCAAGGGAAAGCGCGTCTTCCGCACGGGAAAGGGAACTTTCCGCACGGGAAGCAAGAAAGGGAGGATATAACGGAATCCCGATCACGCCGCCGCGGTCCGCCACCCGTTTTGCCGTGCGGTCGGAAAGGTTCCGCGGGTGGGGCGTGACCGCATAAAACGCGGAGTGGGAAGCGTATACGCCGCGCTTTGCTTCGATCGACACCCGTTCCGCGGACGAAAACGACAGGTGCGACAGGTCGAGGATAAGCCTTAGCCGGTTGCATTCTTCCAAAAACGCCTCTCCTTTTCCGGTCAGCCCGTAATCGGTTTCGGCGTCCCAGCCGGCGGCAAGTTCGTTGGATTTCCAGCACAGGGAAACCGAAAAAACGCCGCGGCTTTTCCATAGGGTAAGCAGCCGTTTGTCTGCAAGTAGTCCTGCCGTTCCCTCTAAGGCAAGGAGAACCTGCGGCTGGGCGGAAATTGCCGGATTTTGGGGCGCTGGTACCGAAAAACGGGTGACGTACCCCTCTTTTTCGGCACGCAGCAAGGCTTCGTACTGGCGTTGCACGGTTAAAAAAGCGGCGTATTTCGTGGGTTGGTCGCCCCCGAACAGGGCAAAAATTTTGCATTCCCCGCGCGGGGAAAACAGGGCGGGGCGGGTGAACAGCAGGCGGAATTCTTTTTCGCCTTTGCAATTTGCGGCGAGCGACAAGGTGTCGGAATGAAGATCGAACAGCATACCTTTACTATATGCCGTCGTGCGGCGAAAATGAAACCCGGTTTCGGAAATTTTGTAAAAACGTTGCCGGGCGTTGGGTTACGGGCGGAAATTTGCGCGCAAAATCCCGTCTTTCCGTATGAAGCGGCGGTCTTTCGGTAATGCTATTTTCAGGGAAAGGGGCTGGCGTGCGGGCGGATTACCCGGCGTCAGGACCCAAAAATTTTCCGCAAAAAACCGAAAAACAGGGGGACGCTATGTCAAAAAAGAGATCCGGAGTAAAAAGAATCACCGAAAAACAGTACGGGGAATACCTGATGGCGCTGAAAGAGGAACGCCCCGTTTTCACGAAAGATGAACTGGAGTTTTCCGAAGCGCAATCCTCGCGGGGGAAGAAGCCGGAATAAGGCTGCGGAACCCGGAATAAGGCTGCGGGGGATTCGGCGTTTCGTCAGGAATTTTATCTTCCGTGCGCCGATTATCGAAAGGGAGTCCGAGCCCCTTTCTTGCGGGGAAAAGGCGACCGAACCCCTTTCTTGCGGGGAAAAGGCGACCAAACCCCTTTCTCGCGGGCGCCCGGTCTGCCGGGGAATCAGGTCAAAATTTCAGCGAGAGCCGCGGCTTGGCTTGCCGGCGGGAAAGTTGAAATTTCAGCGAGGGCCGCGGCGGGGTCTGGCGGTCGGGATAACCCCTCAAATTTTAGCACAAGTCCCGGCTTGGCTTGCCGGCGGGAAAGTTGAAATTTCAGCGAAAGCCGCGGCGGGGTCTGGCGGTCGGGATAACCCCTCAAATTTTAGCACAAGTCCCGGTTCGGTCTGCCGGTTGGGAAAAGTAAGAATTTCAGCGAGAGTCCCGGTTCGGTCTGCTGGTTGGACTGGGATATGGAAGAAAAATAAGTGTGCAAGGGGCGGCGCCCGCGGAATTTTCCGCGAGCGCCGTTCTTTTATCCCCGGCAGAACCGTTTACGAAAAACCGGAGAAAAAGACGTATTCCGTCGCAAAGCCGCGCATTTTGGGGAATGCGAAAAAAACCTGCAATTTTCTTTCTCTTTACTTGTGTTTTCCGCGGGGATATGGTATACTGCCAAAGTATGGGGTACGCTTCGCTATAATATGATAAGCGCATGGGAAGGCTGTTTTTGCCGCTTTCGCGATCCGCCGCGTGGTGGCGGAAGTCTGTTTTTGCAAGACGGAAAGCCCCTGCGCGGGCAAGAAGCCGCGGCAGCCGCCCGACACTGCTACGCTATGTAAAACCACGGCAGTCGTTTCATAGCATTGTCCCGGCAAAAGACCTGCGGCAGGCGCCCGGCTCGGCTATGTAAAGCCGCAATAGTTCCGCCGGCTCGGTTACACGAAACCGCGGCAGCCGTCCGACAGACCGCACTCCGGAATTTTACCGACAAAAAACCGCGGAAAGCCTTGTCTTGGCGCTTCCGCTTTTTGGAGAAAGAGTATGAAAAGAACCGAACTCAAGCAAATTTTTTCAGCGCCCGAAAAATTCGGCGATCAGACCGTAACGGTTGCCGGCTGGGTGCGCACCCTGCGCGACGGAAAGGCTTTTGCCTTTATCGAACTCAACGACGGCAGTTACCTCAAAAACTGCCAGATCGTTGCCGAGCGCGACCTGCTTTCCAACTACGACGCGGTCGTGAAACAGAACGTCGGCGCGGCGCTGGTCGTGACCGGCAAAGTCGTTCTGACGCCCGAAAACAAGCAGCCGTTTGAAATCAAGGCCGAGGACGTTTTTGTCGAAGGGGAATCCACGCCCGATTATCCCATGCAGAAAAAGCGCCACTCGCTGGAATTCCTGCGCGAGATCGCTCACCTTCGCCCGCGTACCAACACGTTTGAAGCGGTCTTCCGCATCCGGAGCGAAGCGGCGTTCGCCATTCACAAATTCTTTAACGACAACAACTTTGTGTACGTTCACACGCCCATTATCACTTCCAGCGACTGCGAAGGCGCCGGCGCGATGTTTCAGGTCACCACGCTGGATATGAACGCCCTGCCGAAAAATGAAAACGGCAAGGTGGATTACACCAAAGACTTCTTCCAGAAGCCCGTTTCGCTGACCGTATCGGGGCAACTCAACGTCGAAACCTACGCCATGGCGTTTGGTAAAGTGTACACGTTCGGACCGACCTTCCGTGCGGAACGCAGCAATACCACCCGGCACGCGGCGGAATTCTGGATGATCGAACCCGAAATGGCGTTTGCCGACCTGACCGATTATATGGACACGGCGGAAGCCATGGTCAAATTCGTCATTCGTTACGTGATGGAATCCTGCAAGGAAGAGATCGCGTTTTTAAACCGCTTCGTGGATACGGGACTTGTGGAACGGCTGAAAAACGTGGAAAGCAACGATTTCGTCCGTCTTTCGTATACCGAAGCGGTCGGGATTCTCGAAAAAGTCAAGGATCGGTTTGAATTCCCCGTTTACTGGGGCGCCGATCTCCAGAGCGAACACGAGCGCTACCTTACCGAAGAAGTGTACAAAAAGCCGGTGTTCCTGACCGATTATCCCAAGGAGATCAAAGCCTTTTATATGCGCCTGAACGACGACAAAAAGACGGTCGCCGCGGCGGATATGCTGGTGCCCGGCATCGGAGAACTGATCGGCGGCAGCCAGAGAGAAGAGCGCATGGACGTCCTTCTGAATCGCATGGAAGAAATGGGATTGAAAGCCGAAGACTACAAGTTCTATACCGATCTCAGAAAATACGGCGGCTGCAAGCACGCGGGCTTCGGTCTCGGGTTCGAACGCATGATCATGTACTTAACCGGCATCGGCAACATTCGCGACGTAGTGCCTTTCCCGCGGACGGTCAACAACTGCGAGTATTAAAAAGGTACCGCATAAGCCGGAGGATTTACGGCGATTGCGAAAAGCGGTCGGGAGTTCGATTCCCGCTCAGGCAAAGAATTTTGCGGGGCGGGCGTTTTAGCGGAGGCTTTCGGTTTTTTACAGGCGAACCCCCCGGCTTTTACCGGCGGGCGGCAACGCCGAAAGTTTCAGGACGAGCGGCAAAAGCCTTAGGCGGACTGAGGCGATACGTGGCGGGTTTCCGGGAGGAAAAGTCTGCGGCGGCTTGCGGCGATATGCGGCGCGGCTGCGCGTTCCGCGGGCAGTTTACTGCAAGCAGCAGGCGCGGAAAAACTGAACCAAAGAGTAAATTTTGCGTGCGGCGCCCGAGCGCCGCACGCATAAGTGCGAAAAGGACGTCTTTTCGGTAGACGGAATGAGGGATGAAATCCCTACGGAGAAACTGCAAATGAAAATTATCGTCGACGTATGCGGGGGAGATTTCCCGGAAGAAGTAGTCAAAGGCGCGATTCTTTCCCTTGCGGAAGGGGAAGGGTTCACCATTGTTTTGGCGGGAGATCCCGAAAAGATCGGGAAAGTTCTCGAGGGAATGGCTTACGACAAAGCGCGGGTGGAAATCCTCACCGCGACGGAAGAGATCACCTGCAACGACGAACCCACCGTCGCCGTCCGGAAAAAGACCGAATCTTCGCTCGTGAAAGCGCTCGACGTGCTGCGCACCGACGAGGAAGCGGCGGGGCTGATTTCCGCAGGCAGCACCGGCGCGGTTCTTGCGGGCGGATTTATGAAGATCGGGCGGCTGAAAGGGGTTTCCCGTCCGGCGCTTGCGCCCATTCTGCCCACGCTCACGGGCGGAAAGGTAGTGCTTTGCGACAGCGGCGCCAACGCCGATTGCAAGCCGGTCAATCTGTGTCATTTCGCCGTGATGGCGGCGGCGTATTGCCGGGCGGCGCTGAAAGTGGAAAAACCGCGGGTCGCTCTTCTTTGCAACGGGACGGAAGACGAAAAGGGGAATTTTTTGACCAAGGAAGCATTCCCTCTGATTGCGGAAATCCCCGGCATCGATTTCAAAGGCAATATGGAAGCGCGCGACCTTTTGTCCGGCAATTACGACGTGGTGGTTGCGGACGGATTTGCCGGCAACGTGGCGCTGAAAGGGACGGAAGGCGGCGTTTCCGCCGTGATGACGCTTTTAAAAGCGGGCATTAAAAAATCTTTCCGCGCAAAACTGGGCGCGTTGCTCTTAAAACCCGTGTTCTACGACCTCAAAAAGCGTATGGACGTCAACGGTCAGGGCGGGGCGCCCCTCCTCGGGCTGAAAAAACCCGTTTTGAAAGTACACGGTTCGGCAAAAGCGAAAGCGGTGACGGGCGCGGTATTGCAGGTAAAAGCCCTGCGCGACTACGGCATGAACGACCGCATTGCGGAAGACCTTGCGCGGCTTGCCCCCGCGGAAGAGGAAGCGTAAAAAGGGCAAAGGGGACGGCTGCTTTCGGCGCCGGAACCTCAGGGCAAACGAAAAACAAGAAGGAAACGATATGATATTTGATTTAGCGGAATGCGAAGAGATCGTAGGATATTCTTTTCGCGACAAACAACTGCTCCGCACGGCGTTTACGCACACTTCTTATGCCAACGAGCATAATTCCAAAAGTTACGAACGCATGGAGTACCTCGGGGACGCGCTGCTCGACCTTATCGTGGCAGAGTACCTCTATAAAAAATATCCCGCCGCGGGGGAAGGCGAACTTTCGACCAAACGCGCGAAACTGGTTTCGCAGGCGCCCTTAAAAGAGATCGCGAAAAACCTCAATATGGGGAGTTGCGTTCTCCTCGGGGACGGCGGCGAAAAAAGCGGAGAACGGGAAAACGACAAAATTCTTTCCAGCCTGATCGAATCGGCGCTGGCGGCGGTCTATCTCGACGGCGGTATGGAACCCGCCCGTCGGTTTGTGGAAAACCGCATTTTGTGCCACGCGGACGACATTCTGCGCGCTTCGGGCGATTATAAGACCGAACTGCAGGAATTCGTGCAGAAAAACCACATGGGTGCGGTTTCGTACCGCGAAGAGGGCAAAAGCGGGCCCGACCACAGCCCGATGTTCGAATGTTCGGTTTCCCTCGGCGGAACCGAACTTGCCCGCGGCAAAGGCGGCAAAAAACAGCAGGCGGAACAGGATGCGGCAAGGCTTGCGCTCGCGCAACTGAAAGCCTCCGTCAAACCCGAACCCGCCGCAAAGACCGAAACGCCCGCCGAACCGGCGCAAAAAAAGCGCGCGGGAAGAAAGGAAAAACGCCCCGGCGAGGTGCGCGTCCTTTCTTTGGTAGAAGACTATAACGAAGGCGCCGCGGAAGATAAAACGGACGCGGGATTTACTAAAAAGGCGCAAAACGGCGCCGGCAAAAAGGGCGCGAAAACGCAGGACGTAGCCGCGAAATCCGATAAAAAGAAGAAAAACGGCGACAAAAAGCAAGGCTCCGTTTTCCATAAAAAACCGGCGGCAAACCTTGCGGAAAATTCCGCAAAAACCGGCGCAAAGCCGGGCAAAGCGGCAAAGGCAAAATCGCTCGCCGAAAAGCAGGAAAAACCGGCTGCGCCCGCGGGTAATGCGGCAAAGCAGGCTTCCGGAAAAACCGAAAAACCGGCTGCCCCTGCCGAAAAGCAGGTAAAGCCCGAAAAGAAAAAGCGCACGCTGCTCGGCTTTATCGGCAACAGCAAAACAGGCGGCGAGGGGACCCCGCTTTAAGGTTTTTTTCCGGCAAGCCGGGCATTGAGAGAAACGCTCTTTCAATGGTTTTTCCGGCAAGCCGGGCGAAAAAGCAACTCGCCCGGATAAGCCGGGCGAAAAAGTAATTTACCCCGGCAAGCCGGGCGGCAGAGAAGGTTTTGCCTCCGGTCGGCGAAAAGATATAAAAACGGCGCCCTCGGCGCTTGATCAAAAGATTATAGAAAGAAGAAAACGCAAAAACAAAAAGGAGGAAGACGAAATTGAACTTCAACAAGATCGACATCATCGGCTTCAAATCGTTCGCCGATCGGTTGGAAATCAGTTTTGACGTGGGAGTTACGGGGATCGTCGGACCCAACGGCTGCGGCAAAAGCAACGTTGCGGACGCCATTCGTTGGGTTCTGGGCGAACAGTCCGCGCGTACCTTGCGCGGCACCACCATGCAGGACGTCATTTTCAGCGGTACGCAAAACCGGAAATCGCTTTCGTACTGCGAAGTTTCGCTGCACTTCAACAACGAAAACCGGATGTTCTCTCTGGATTATAACGAAGTCGTCATTACCCGTAAACTGTACCGTTCGGGAGAAAGCGAATATTACATCAACCACCAGATCGCGCGACTGAAAGATATCGTCAATCTGCTGCACGAAGTGGGTATCGGCAAGGAAGGCTATTCCATCATCGGACAAGGCAAGGTAGAAGAAATACTTTCCGCCAAACCCGAGGAACGCCGCGCCATTTTCGAGGAAGCCACCGGCATTTCCAAATTCAAAGGCAGCAAGGCGGATATCGAGCGCAAACTGGCGCGCACCAAGGACAACCTCATCCGTTACGCCGATATATTAAGCGAACTGGAACGGCAGATCGGACCTTTGAAACGGCAGGCGGAAGAAGCGATCAGATATAAAGATCTTTCCGAAAAGATCAAGTATCAGGAAGTCAACCACTTTATCTTCAAAGCCGAAAACGTCGGACAGGAACGCGCCAAAGTGCAGGCGCGGATCGACGCCATCGAAAACGAGGCGAAGGAAAAGGACGAGGCGCTTTCTTCGGCGCAGCAGCGTTACGAGCAGACGGGCGTTGACATCGTATTGAACGACGCCGCCACGCAAAAACTCAACGACGAGATTCTGGAAAACTCCGTCCGCAACGAAAAGCGTCTGGGCGACGAAAAACTTTTCGGCGAAAAGATCCGCACGAGAAGGGAAGAAATCGACCGATTAAAAGACGCCATCGCTTCCGCCAACAACACCAAGGCGCGGGCGGAAACCAACCTTGCCCAGAAGCAGGCGGAAAAAGAGCAGAAGAGCAAAGAACTTTCGGAGATTGATACCCTTGCCGCTTCCGAGCAGCAGGAACTGGCTTCCCTCGTGCGCGAAATTTCCATCGGCGAGGGCCTTTCGGAAGAAAACCGCAAAAAGATGCTGGAAAGCATCGAATCGCTTTCCGACGCCAAGGTTTCCGCCGCTTCGCTCAACGTGCAGAAAGATATGCTTTCTTCCCGCCAGAAAGAGGTCGTGGATAAGGTGGAATCGCTGAAAGCCGCGATGCAGCGCGCCGAGATCGAAGGGCAGAAATTCACCCATCAGGCGGAAGAATTAAAGAAAAACAACGAGGATCTCGATAAAGTCGTCGCCGAAAAACAGACGCAGAGTTATCTCCTGCGCGAAAAGGTGCGCGACTACAACGAAAAACTCATCACCTTAAACAGCCAGCTTGCCTCCCTCACCGCAAAGCAGAATTTCCTGAAGGAAATGAAGACTTCGTACGAGGGCTTCGGCGAATCGGTCAAGACCCTGATGCGGGGCGCGGACGAAGACCGCGAAATCGCGCGGCGGATCCGCGGCGTCATCGCCAAGGTGCTGAAAACCGATAAAATGTACGTCACGGCAATCGAAACGGCGCTGGGCGGCTCTATGCAAAGCGTCGTGACCGACACGCCCGAAGATACCAAACTGCTGATCGCATACCTCAAAAAGGTCAGCGGCGGCAGGGTGACTTTTCTTCCCATCTCCACCGTCCGGGCGAGATCGGACGGGGAAAGCGTCCGCCGCGCCACAAAAGAAAACGGCGCGCTCGGGCTTGCTACCGAACTGGTAAAATACGATCCGCTGTTCGACGGCGTTATGCGCAACCTGCTCGGCAATACGCTGGTGGTTGACCATATCGACAACGCCATCGCTATTTCCAAAAAATACGCGTCCGCTTTCAAAATCGTCACGCTGGACGGGGAAATTTTCTCCACGCAGGGCGCGATCACGGGCGGCAGCGCGAGAAACCTGCACCTGCTCGGCGGCGACAAACAACTTGCCGCCGTGGAAGGGGATATCGAACGCGCCAAAGAATCGCTGGAAAAGGGCAATCGTCTGGTAGAAGATTTCACCGTGCGCCAGCAGAAGATGGCGGAAGAAATCGACGCCATCCGTCAGAACATCGCCCGCAACGAACAGGATATCCTGATCTTCAACGAAAAGGCGATGACCTTTGCCGCGGAATATCAGAGATTAAAGACCGAACTCGACAGTTACAGCGAAGAGATCGCGCAGATCTCCGCCACCCTTTCTTCCATCGCGATGGAAGAAAACAAAGCGGCGGAAGGCAGCCTTGCCATGGCAAAAGCCAAAGAACTGGGCGAAAGCGATCAGAAGATGCTGCAGGAAAAATTCGACGCGATGAAAAAACGCCGCGACGAACTGGTCGATCTTTCCACCAAACGCCGCATCGACCGCGGCGCGCTGGTTGCGGAACTGGGCGTGATTTCCACCGACATCGACCGCCTGACCGAAACCATCGCGCGCCTGACGGACGAAATCGCGCAGAACAAAGCCGCGCTTTCGGAGCGGGAAAAAGAATTGCTGGTTCTTTCGGAAGAGGTATCCAAAGTCGCCCTTTCCGAAGCGGAACAGAGCGAGATCGCCCGCATGAAAGAAAAACTGAAAACGCTGGAAGAATCCAAGGCGGCGCTTCTCAGAACGCAGGGCGAGATCGACCGCGAAAAGCAGGAAGTACAGGCTGCGCTCCTTGCCCTGAAAGACCGCCGCGCGGAAGAAGACGTGGCGCTTGCCAAGATCGATTCCGATCTCGAGCATTTAGCGGAAAACATCAAGGAAACGTACGAACTGGATTACGACGCCTGCCTTGCGATGAAAGACGAAAACTTCGACGACTACGGCAGCCTTGCCGAAACCGCGCGGCTTAAGAGAGAGCGCGGCGCGATCAAAAACGTCAACTTAAACGCCGAATCGGACTACGCCGAAGTATCCCTCCGTTACGAAGAGATGCTGACCCAGAAAGAAGACGTGCAAAAAGCGCAGAACGATTTGACCGAAGCGCTTGAAAAACTGACCAACGAAATGGTTTCCACCTTCAACGCCGGATTCAACGCCATCAACGAAAACTTCCAGAAGACCTTTAAGGAACTCTTCGGCGGCGGCAACGCCACGCTCGAACTGGAAGAAGTGGAAGAGGGCGGCGACCCGCTTTCCGCAGGTATCGAAATCAAGGCGGAACCCCCCGGAAAGAAGTTGCAGAAGATCTCGCTGCTTTCGGGCGGCGAACGCGCGCTTACCGCAATCGCTATTTTATTCGCGATCATTCAGATGCGTCCCATGCCGTTCTGCGTGCTGGACGAAATCGAAGCCGCGCTGGACGACGCCAACGTCGATCGCTTTGCGCACTACTTGAAGAAGTTCTCCGAAAAGACGCAGTTTATCGTCATTACGCACAGAAAGCCGACCATGGAAATGGCGGACGCGCTGTACGGCGTTACGATGGAAGAAAAAGGCGTTTCCAAGATGGTTTCGGTCAAACTGTCCGACATCGACGACAGCATGATCGAACCGCAAAAGCCGGTAGCGTAAGGGCTGTTCCCGCCTGATTTATAGGGCGGAAGCCCTACGATATTTAATAATGGGACGGGTCGAAGACCGGGCGAAACGTCTGCGATTTATAACTAACGACGAGGCAACGACCTGCGGTTTCAAAATGCAAAAAGGGGTCGAAGACCCCACGGAACGCCTACGATAATTTATTAAGTGCAGGGTCAAAGATCTGAGGCGTCAGTAAAGCAGAAAGGGTCGAAGACCCGTGAGGAGAGAAGAATGGGTTTCTTTTCCAAAATATTCAAAGCGCTGAAAAAGACCAAGGACAGCATTGCAAGCAAACTGTCCGATCTTTTCCGAAGAAACCGTTTTGACGACGAATTTTACGACGATCTGGAAGAAATTCTCATCTCGTCGGATATTTCCGTCATCACGGCGGAAGAGATCATCGAAGACTTGAAAACCCGCGTCAAAGAAGAAAAGATCCGCGAAGAAGAGGGTGTAAAACAAGCCCTGCGCGAGATCCTGATCGAACATCTCGACCGGGCGGAAGTCTACGATTTCGTCGATCCCACCGTGATTATGGTGGTGGGCGTCAACGGGGTGGGCAAGACCACTTCCATCGGCAAGTTAGCGCATTATTTTACCGATAAAAAGAAAAGCGTCACCATCGCCGCGGCGGATACCTTTCGTGCGGCGGCGGCAGACCAACTTTCGGTCTGGGCAGATCGCGCCAAAGTGCGCGTCGTGCGGTCGGTCGAAGGGGCAGATCCCTCCGCCGTCGTGTTCGACGCGGTCACGAGCGCCAAAGCAAAAAAAACCGACGTCTTGATCATCGACACGGCGGGGCGGCTGCACGTCAAAGCCAACCTGATGGAAGAACTCAAAAAGATGCGCCGCGTGCTTGACCGCGAGTATCCGGAAGCCAACGTGTACACCCTGATCGTCTTGGACGCGACCACCGGGCAGAACGCCGTTTCGCAGGTGGAAACCTTTAACGAGGCGGTAGGGCTGGACGGCATCGTGCTGACCAAGCTGGACGGCACGGCAAAGGGCGGTTTCGTCATTTCGCTTTGCAGCGAACTGGAAATTCCCGTTCTTTTTGTCGGCACCGGCGAAAAGTTGGACGACATCGAAGAATTCGATTCCGAAAGTTTCGTAGACGCGATTTTATAATCGGGTCGAAAAACGACTGTTTTTCGGGGTGAAGAACGGATCCCCGCAAAACCGTAAGAAAATTTCCCCGCCGGGGTCAAGTAAAAATGCTTGACAGGCGGGTTTTTTTATGGTACAATTCCATTTGCGAGCCGCCGGTTGCCGCGCTGCAATGCCGGCGCCGCGTTCGTGCATTGTCGAAGAAAAGAGAAAACGGCTTTTCCGCGCGCTAAGCGAGAGGGCGACAACGCCTTTCCGCAAGGCAAAGGGGGCATTATGCAAAAAAAAGATCTGTATTATGCCGAACTTTACGCGGTCTACGGCGCGATTCTTTCCGAAAAACAGAGGGAAGTCGCCGATCAGTACTTTTGCTGCGATTGCAGTCTGGGCGAAATCGCGGAAAACGCGGGAATGACCAAACAGGCGGCGAGCGACGCCGTCCGCAAAACCCGCCAGAAACTGGACGAATTAGAAAATAAACTGCACGCCTGTCACATACGTACCGTTTGCGCGCGTGCGGCGGCGCTCCTCGCTTTATGCAAAGACGACGCCGCGAAAGAAGCGGAAGCGCTGCTTACATCAATAGCGGAGGAATAAAGCCTTGGCGTTATTCGGTTCCTTACAGGAAAAATTATCGCATATATTCAGCAAGATGACCAAGCGCGGCAGGCTGACCGAGCTGGAAATCAAGCAAGCCATGCGGGAAATCCGCATCGCGCTGCTCGAGGCGGACGTCAACGTTGCGGTCGCCAAAGATTTTATTGCCAAAGTCAGCGAAAAAGCCGTGGGGCAGGAGATCTTAAAAAGCCTGACTCCCGCACAGCAAGTTATCAAAATCGTCAACGAAGAGCTCATCGCTCTCATGGGTTCCACCAACCAGAAACTGGTGATCTCTCCCAAACCGCCCACGGTGATTATGATGTGCGGTCTGCAGGGCGCGGGCAAAACCACTCTTTGCGGGAAGTTGGCGCTTTACCTTAAAAAACAGGGCAAAAAACCCCTGCTTTGCGCGTGCGACGTGTACCGTCCCGCAGCGATCGACCAGTTGAAAGTGGTCGGCGGCAAAGTGGGTTGCGAAGTGTTTGAAAAAAGCACGCAGGACCCCGTCAGGACCTCCGCGCAGGCGGTGGAATACGCCAAGTCCTACGGGTTTGACGTCGTGATCATCGATACCGCGGGCAGACTGCATATCGACGACGCGCTGATGCAGGAACTCGAACGCATCGTTGCCAAAGTTTCGCCTACCGAAATTTTATTGACCGTCGATTCCATGACCGGACAAGACGCCGTCAACGTGGCGGATACCTTCAACAAACGGTTGGAGATTACGGGCGTCGTCCTCACCAAACTGGACGGCGATACGCGCGGCGGCGCGACTCTTTCGGTCAAAGCCGTCACGGGGAAACCCATCAAATTCTGCTCCACGGGCGAAAAACCGGGCGATCTGGAACCCTTCTATCCCGACCGTATGGCGTCCAGAATCCTCGGCATGGGCGACGTGCTTTCCTTAATCGAAAAGGCGCAGGAAGCCGTTTCCGAAGAGGAAATGAAAGCCATGGAAAAGAAGTTGAAAAACGCTTCTTTTACCCTGACCGATTATCTGCAGCAGTTTGAAGCGCTGAAAAAAATGGGCAATCTGGACTCCTTGGTGCAGATGATCCCGGGCGCTTCCAAAATGGGCATTTCCGCCGACAAGATCGACGAAAACAAGATCGAACGCACCAAAGCCATCATTCTTTCCATGACCCCGAAGGAACGGGACAATCCGCTCATTATCGGCAGCAGCCGCAAAAAAAGAATTGCGGCGGGCAGCGGCACTTCGGTACAGGAGATCAATCAGCTGTTAAAGCAGTTCGATCAGACCAAACAAATGATGAAACAGTTCAGAAACGGCAAAAAACGTTTGCCTTTCTAAATAAATTGAAAATTTTTTAATGGAGGATACAGCATCATGGCAGTAAAAATGAGAATGACCAGACTGGGCGACCACAAGTCCCCCTGCTATCGTATCGTCGTTGCGGACAGCAGAACCGCGCGTGACGGCAAGGTCATCGACAAAGTCGGACATTACAATCCTACGGTTAGCCCCGTGGAACTCGTGATCGACGTCGAGAAAGCCAAGGATTGGCTCGCGAAAGGCGTTCAGCCCACCGAAACGGTCAAATCGTTGCTGGTGAAAGTCGGCGCGATGGAACAGTCCGCAAAACTTTCTCCCGCGAAAACCAATCCCAAAAAGAAAAAGAAGTAAGGGGTAAATCACCATGCTGGAACTGATCAAATTCATCGTTGAACAGTTCGCCGAAAAGCCCGAAAGCATTCAGTACCTAACCATCGAAAACGGCAACAACGTAGACGTTACCGTTTTGCTTGAAGAATCCGATATGGGCAAGGTCATCGGCAGACAGGGCAAAGTGGCGAAAGCGCTCCGCACGCTGGTTAAAACCGCTTCTCAGAAAGAAGGGAAAAAGTACAATATCGAAATCAAGGAATTAGGAGAAATGAAATAATTTCTCCTTTTTTTCTATTAGGGATTCCATTCGCCGTCAATAGTTACCGAAGAGGCGCCTTTTTCGTTCTTTTCTGCGATCGTTTCGTGCAGTACGGCAACTCTCACGCTCACAAAAAATCATCAAAAAATGCGCTTTTTTCGGTGCGAAGCATTTTTACGGATGAGAAACCGACCGCAACGCGGCTTGTTTGGGCAAGGCAAACGCCCGAAGTTGTACTTTTCGTACTACGAGCGACGTTTAACGTTGCATAAATCGGTTTGTCACCGCAAAAATAGTTAGTGATGACGGATGGAATCCCTAAGGCAACGCCGCACGGCTGTTTCGTGTGCGGAATTGCCTTGAAAGGAAAGGACGCGTTACCGCCCGGGGTCTGCTTTTTAGCGGAAGTTCGGGCGGCGTTTCCGATTGCGGCAAGGGTTGCCGAGTGGCGTTTTGTTATAAAGCAAAAAATTTGCCGCTGCCGGAAACGAGAAAAACGGGGAGCGATTCCTTAGAAAAGATAAGGTCGTGCCAAAATAAAGCGAGGCGTTCTGCCGCGCGAGGGGTTCACCCGAAATAAGGGGACTGCCCGCGCGGGGAGCGATTCCGCTTCAAGCAAAGGGAAAAAATTATGGAACAGAGATTTTTCATCGGCGAAGTATTAAAGCCGCAAGGGATTTTAGGGGAAGTCAAAATTAAACCGTACACCGACAACGCGGAACGGTTTTTAAAACTCAAAACCGTTTTTCTGGAAGAGGAGGAGCATAAAATTCTCCGTGCCAGAGTGGGCGGGGACGGGTTTGTTTTCCTTGCGCTTTCGGGCGTGTACGACCGCAACGCCGCCGAACTTCTGCGCGGAAAAAGACTGTTCGTCCCGCGCGAAAACGCGACGCCGCTCAAGAAAAACACCTATTACATCGCAGACGTTTTAGGCTGCCGCGTGGTGGCGGAAGACGGTACGGACTACGGCGTCGTGACCGACGTCACGCAAGCCGCGCGCGATATTTATACGCTGCAGACCCCGGACGGGAAAGTCGCGCGGTTCCCTTTCTTAAAACAGGCGGTTGCCGAAGTGGACGTGGAAGAAAAGCGCATTTCCGTCGTGAAAAGGCGAATGGAAGAGGTTCTTTGCTATGAGGATTGACGTACTGACGCTGTTTCCGGAAATGTTCGCGCCATTGAAAGAAAGCATTTTAAAGCGCGCGACGGAAGCGGGCGTTCTGGATATCCGCGTATGGAATATCCGCGACTATTCGGCTGACAAGCACAAAAAGTGCGACGATTACCCCTTCGGCGGCGGCGCCGGCATGCTGATGACGCCCCAGCCGGTGGTTTCCTGTGTGAACGCGGTGGACCCCGATCACGAAGCGCGCCGCATTTACCTTTCGCCGAAAGGCAGAGTGTTCCGGCAGGAATACGTCAAAGAATACGCCGCATACCCCCGGCTTTTGTTTCTTTGCGGGCATTACGAGGGGGTGGATCAGCGCGCCATCGACCTGACCATGGACGAAGAACTTTCCATCGGCGACTACGTTTTGACGGGCGGCGAACTGCCCGCCATGGTGGTGACCGACGCGGTTGCGCGCTACGTCGAGGGGGTCATCAGCGCCGATTCGCTGAAAAACGAGAGCCATACCGGGCGGCGGCTGGAATACCCGCAATACACCCGCCCGCAGGAATTTATGGGGCTTTGCGTGCCCGAAGTGCTGGTTTCGGGAGATCATAAAAAGGTGGACGCCTGGCGGGAACGGGAAGCGTTGATTCTGACCCGCGCGCTCCGTCCCGACCTTTTGACCGAAGAGGAACTGACTTGCTCCTTGAACCCCGAAAAAAAGCCGAAAAGAAGAAGGTCTTCGACCTCTCATCTAAAGTCCGAGGGTTCGGAGATAGGTGCGGCTGAGGGCGGGTCTTCGACCTCTCATCTAAAGTCCACGGGCGCAGGGGAGATCGTTGCTGAAGGCGGGTCTTCGACCTCTCATCTAAAGTCCGAGGGTTCGGAGATAGGTGCGGCTGAGGGCGGGTCTTCGACCTCTCATCTAAAGTCCGAGGGCGCGGAAACAGGTGCGGCTGAGGGCGGGTCTTCGACCTCTCATCTAAAGTCCGCGAGTGCGGAAACAGGTGCGGCAACTTCCGGCATTGCAACCGCGTCGGCGCAGACGGAAAAGTTGTCGGCGGCGGACAATATGGCGGCAGATAATTTAGCGGCGGACAATATGGCGGCAGATAATACGACAGCCCCCGCGTTCCCCGCGCCGCAGAAACAACAGGAGGACGAAGAATGAAAACCATTCAGTGGTTCCCCGGACATATGACCAAAGCCCTCCGCATGATGGAGGACAACTTAAAACTTTGCGACGGCGCCGTCGTGGTGCTGGACGCGCGCTGCCCCGTTGCCTGCCTCAATCGGCGGCACGAGGCGCTGTTTGCAAATAAACCGGTGCTGTACATTCTCAACAAGTCCGACTTAGTTCCGCCACAGACGGTAAAAGCGTTCGTCGCCTCTTTTGAAAAAACGGGCAGGCGCGTGGCGGCGGTTTCTGCAAACGGGCAGAAAGACGTCCCCCTTCTGCGCGCAAAAATCGACGATTTGTTTGCGGAAAAGCGGGAACGCAACCGCAAAAAAGGGGTCAATCTGCCCATGCGCGTCATGGTGGCGGGCATTCCCAACACCGGCAAAAGCACGCTGATCAATGCCCTTGCGGGCGAGAAAAAAGCCGTGACGGGTGACAAAGCGGGCGTGACCCGCGGTAAACAGTGGATCCGCGTGGGAAATCTCGACCTGTTGGATACCCCCGGCACCATGCCGCCCTATTTCGACAGCCAGCGTTTTGCCCGGCATCTGGCGTACGTCGGCTCCATCAACGACGATATTCTGGATTTCGACGACCTTTCGCTCTGCTTTTTGGAGGAGATTGCCGGCAGCCCCTATCTGCCGCTCCTGACCGAAAAATACGGCGTGACCGGGCAGGAAGAAACGCCGCTTTTAATGCTGGAACAGGTCGCTTCCTCCCGCGGATTTTTACTGCGCGGCGGGGAAATCGACTACGACCGCGCCGCCCGCGCCGTCATCAACGATTTCAGAAAGGGCAGAACGGGCAAAATCGCGCTCGAAACCGCTACTGCGGAAGAATTTGCCGCCGCGAGAGATAAAAAGACTGCTTCCGAAAAGGGGGAGTAATGAAAGCGGTCGTTGCGGAAAAACTTCCGCGGACGTCGGGCTGTTTGGAAAATTTTTCGCGCACATTCCGATTGACCGGAAAAACTTTCGCGCGCGCTTCCGATTGATCGAGTGATTTTCCGCGCGCCGGTCGGATCGCCCGGAAAAACTTTCGCGCGCCGGTCTGCCCGAAAATCTTTTCGCCATACAAATTCGATTGTTTAAAGGTTCGCAAATGAAAAAAGTTCAGGATTTTTCCGAAAAACTGATTTACGAAAGAAAGGCGCTTGCCGCCGGCTGTACGTTTGTCGCCGGGACGGACGAAGTGGGGCGGGGACCGCTGGCAGGTCCCGTGGTGTGCTGCGCCGTTATTCTGCCGCTGGGGGAAGAAGACCTTGTTTTGGGGGTTGACGACAGTAAAAAAGTTTCTGCCAAAAAAAGAGAGGCTTTGGCGGAAACTTTGCAGAAAAAAGCCATATCTTGCGCCATTTGCGAGGTTTCACCCGAGGAAATCGACCGCGTCAATATTTTGAACGCCACCAAAAATTGCATGAAAACCTGCGTGGAACGCCTCTCGCCCCGCCCCGATCTTTTGCTGGTGGACGCGGTGGATACCACGTTCTGCGTCCCGCACGAGTCCATCATCAAGGGCGATGCAAAGAGTTATCTGGTGGGCGCCGCTTCCATCATTGCCAAGGTCTACCGCGACAGACTGATGGACGAATATGACGCGTTATATCCTGCTTACAATTTCAAAAAAAATAAAGGCTATGGCACGAAAGAACATATCGACGCCATTCGGGAGGTGGGACCGTGCCCCATTCACAGGAAGACCTTCATAAAAAACTTTTGGGACGAAGAGGCGAACGCGCCGCGCAAAAGTTCTTAAAAAAACAGGGCGCGGAGATTTTAGAAACCAACCTTCGTACCCCGTTCGGGGAGGCGGACGTCGTCGCGCTGTGCGGCGAAACGCTGATCTTTGCGGAAGTCAAAACCAGAACGCGGGAAGATTACGGAGCCGCTTCCGAAGCGGTGAACGCGAAAAAGAGAGAACGGTATCAAAAAATCGCGTCCTGGTACCTGCAAAAGGAGAATCTTGCGGACGAATATTTCGTGCGGTTTGACGTTGTCGAAGTCTATCCCGGCGGCGTCCCCGCGGAAGAACTGACCGGGGAAGAACGCGCGTCCGCCCGCTTAAAAAAGGACGGCAAGCATTGTAAAAGTAAGATTCGCCATCTCCCCGCGGCGTTTGACTGAGGGTTGAAAGCGTTTTTCGTCGTCGGTTGCCGGGGAATATTTTTTCGCGGCGTTCGACGAAAGCCTGCGGGAGGATTCGTTCGACGAAAGCCTGCGGGAGGATTCGTTTGCCCGAAAGCGCGAAGTTCACCCCAAAACAAGGCGATTTTCACCTTAAAAACGAAAAAGCTGCAAAATTCCCCCCGAAAAGGCGCTTTTCTTGCGAAAAACAAAAAATTGCGACGTCAAAACGCTTGCGTTTTTATCCGCAACGTGATATACTCTTATGGATTACGGGCGGTCCTCTTGTCCCAAAGCGGATTACGAACGTCTATGGAGGTTTTTTTATGAAAGGAATTATCGAAGCGATCGAAAAAGAAAACATGCGCTCTGATATCCCCGATTTCCGCGTTGGCGATACCGTTAAGGTATCCGTTAAGGTCGTCGAGGGTACGAGAGAAAGACTGCAGGCGTTTGAAGGCGTCGTCATTGCCAGAAAGAACGGCAGCGTAAGAGAAACGTTCACCGTCAGAAGAATTTCCTTCGGCGTCGGCGTAGAACGTACGTTCCCGCTCCATTCGCCCAAGATCGGCAAGATCGAAGTGGTGAAGCGCGGTATGGTAAGAAGAGCGAAACTGTACTACCTGAGAGGTCTGACCGGCAAAGCCGCCAAGATCAAGGAAGTTCTGTAAGCGCATTTTCGATCCCGAAAAGAAGGGTACAAAGCCGAAAATTCGGCGGACAATCTTTCCGTTCGGCTGCCGGGATTATCCGGCGACAATGAAAAAGAAACCAGAGGAAAACGGATTTGGAGGAATTCAAGTCCGTTTTTGTCATAATAGGGGATTTTTCGGCAGCGGAATTTGTTGCGCCGGAAGATGAAAAGTCTTTCCACTCAAGAAAAGCGAACGCTTCCGCGCAAAAGCGACAGAGGCGAACGCTTCCGCGCAAAGGAGCGAACGCCTGCAATAAAGTTCAGGTCGGGCGTGCGCCGGAAGATGAAAATTCAAAAAGCAAAAATCCATAAAAAGAGAACGAGAAATGGAAACACAACGCGAAGAAAAAAAATGGAGGAAAGCGTTTAAGGCAAAAGCGTTTTCCGTCATCAAAAAAATCGATCCCGCCGTGGCGCTTGTGTGCGTCATGGCAGTAAGTATTACGGTTTTTGCGATTTATTCCCTGATCAAAGGTCCGTCCGGATTTTTATCCGTCTTTTTCCGCGACAGCGGCGATCTGTTTATGGATTATTTCAATTCCATTCGCGACGCGGCGCAGGGGACGGGCGTTTATACCGACCGGAACGTGATTTATCCGCCGATGGCAAACCTTATCTTTCTGCTGTTTGCAAGGATCGTTCCGAACGAGTATCTCATGTCCTCGTGGGAAAATCGGCAGACCTGGGTGGAGTATCCGTCGGCAATTTTATCGGTATTTCTGTTTTTAACAATTCCCACCGTGCTGCTCGTTCTTCTGGCGCGGAAGAATATGAAAGGGCGGGACAACCTGCAATGGCTGGCGATTTTCCTGCTGATTTTCAGCATTCCCATGCTGTATTTGTACGAACGCGGCAACAGCCTGATCTGGACGGTGCTTGCCGTTTCCGCCTATCTTTTTTGCTATGACGACGAAAACGTCTGGAAACGGGAGCTCGCGCTCGTCGCGCTGGCGTTCGCTTTTTCGCTCAAACTGTACCCGGCAATTTTAGGGCTTCCGCTGCTTGCGGACAGAAGGTATAAAGACGCGGCGCGCTGCGCGGTTTATGGAATCGCACTGCTCGTTTTGCCCTCGTTTTGCTTCGGCGGACCCAAATGCTTCCTCTGGATTTACGAAAATATCCGCAATTTTTCCTCCAACGCGGGGAACGGGCTTGGGTCGTTCCTGTTCTTTGCGGGCGCGATATTTTACATCATCGCCTGCTTTATGCAGAAGGATCGCTGTAAAGTCTGGCTGTTCGGCATGGCGCTTTTGCGGGTCTATCCGGCGCTGAGTTCCAACTATTCCTGGACGCTGTTTTTTGCGCCCGTCATCCTTCTTTGCAACAAAAACGAGCGACTGAACGAGAACAACTGGCTGTATTTTTTGCTTTCGGTAGAACCGTTTTTGTTCATTCCCGGATTCAACTGGGTGTTGAATTACGCCTTGGTAACGTTGATTTTATACGGACTTTTGGCGCTTTCGGGCTTAGATACCGTGCGCGCTCTGAAAGAAGATCACGTCCGGAGATTCGAAAAGGCAAGCGGCGATTGGTATTTATTGAATCAACCTCTCGGCAAGCGGTTTTTACGGCGGCTTTCTTCGGCAAAGAAAAAGGCGGCGAAAAAGGCTTCGTAGACTTTTGAAAGGCAAACCGCCGGGGCGGCGCGCGTGAAAAGCGAAGCGCGTATCAAAAATCGGCGTACGTATATCAAAAATCGAATAAAAAAGCAGTGCGGTTCTGACGATATCAAAATCTCGCTGCGCTGTCAATACAGGAGAAAAAAAGGAAATGCTTAATTTTACCGTGGGACCCGTGCAGACGTTTGACGACGTAAAAAAAGTCGGTGCGGAAGACGTCCCGTACTTCCGCACGCCGGAATTTTCGGCTGTCGTAAAAGATTGCGAACGACTGCTGAAAAAATTTCTGCACGCGGACGAGAACGCCCGCGCGTTGCTTCTGACGGGGTCGGGAACGTTCGCTATGGAGGCTTCCGTCACCAACCTGTTTACCGCTTCGGATAAACTTCTGGTGGTCAACGGCGGCAGTTTCGGCGCGCGGTTTGCCGAAATCTGTCGTATTCACGCAATCCCGCACGAAGAAATTCGACTGCCTGCAGGAAAAACGCTTCGTGCAGAAGATCTCGTCCCGTACGAAAATCGCGGGTTCACCGGCTTTCTGGTCAATGTGGACGAAACTTCCACCGGCGTGTGGTACGATCTTGACCTGATCGGTGCGTTTTGCAAACGGAACGGACTGATTCTGGTCGTGGACGCGATCAGTTCGTTTCTTGCCGACCCGCTCGATATGCTTGCCTGCGGCGCGGATTGCGTGATTATCGGTTCGCAAAAGGCGCTGGCGCTGGCGCCCGGACTGTCGATCGTCGTGCTTTCGCCCCGTGCGGTAAAACGCGTGGAAAACAGCGCGACTTTTTCGCTGTATATGGATCTGAAAGCGGCGCTTACCAACGGGGAGCGCGGACAAACGCCTTTTACGCCTGCCGTGGGAACCATTCTGCAACTTGCGGCAAGGCTGAACTCGATCGACCGCGTGGGGGTAGAAGCCGAGCAGAAGCGCATTGCCGCGCTCGCCGCGGACTTCCGCGAAAAGGTCAAAGCGCTGCCCTTTACCGTGTTTTCCGACCGCCTTTCCAACGCGGTGACGCCGCTGTTCGTGCAAGGGAAGTGCGCCTATCGCATTTTTGAAATTCTGAAAGACGAGTACGATACGTGGGTTTGCCCCAACGGCGGCGCATTGAAAGAGGACGTGTTCCGCGTCGGACATCTCGGCAATCTGACCGAAAAGGATAACGATCGGCTCATCGCCGCGCTGCTGGATCTGAAAAAACGCGGCGTTCTCGGCGAATAACCGGAAACTTTTGCCGGGAGGCGCGGGACTGTCTGCAAGAACAGGACAATACGGGTCGGCGCCGGAGATAAGACCGGGGGCAATCGCCGGAGAACGCCGGCAACACGGGGAGAAATTAGCAATACGCTGTCACAAAGGAAGAGATCGATGAAATGTTTACTACTTGCCGCCGGCAGGGGAACGCGGATCAGCAGATGCCTGAACGACCGACCGAAGTGTACCGTAGGTATCGGCGATACGTCTTTAATCCGCTATACCGTGGATTTATTGAAGAAGTACGGCGTAAGCGATATTTCGCTTTCCGTCGGCTATAAAAAAGAAGATATTCAGCAGGAACTGCAGGGCGAAAACTGCAAGTTTTATTATAATCCGTTTTTTGACGTCACCAATTCCATCGCCTCCGCCTGGTTCGCCAGAGAGGTTTACGGGGGGGGGTATCACGAACCCGTCCTCATCATGAACGCGGACGTATACCTTGAGGAATCGTTGTTGAAAGAAATACTGGATTCGGCAAAAAAGCCGTTTCCGGAAGACGCGCTGCCGGTTCGGCTGTATATGGATTCTTCCCGCATTAAAGAAGCCGACTATCGGTTCGCCGTGCGGGACGGTATGTTGGAAAAGTACGGGAAAGAATTGACCGACGAGGAAACTTCGGGCGAATATATCGGCGCGGCGCTGCTTTCCGGTGCTTTTTTGCCGCGGTTTGCGGAAAAAATAGACGAAATGATCGACAATCAAAAACATTCGGTGTGGTGGGAAAACGCGATTTACGCCTTTGCGGAAGAAGAACGCGTACCTGTTTCGGACGTCCGCGGGAAATTCTGGGCGGAAGTGGACTATATCGAGGATTATATGCGCATTCTGGGTCATTGCAGCCGGCAGCAGGAGAAAGTGGTATGATAAACGAAGAACGCGGCGAGACGAGAAGAACGGAAGCCGGCGCTTCGACCGGCGAAAAAGCAGGCGCCTGTGCTACCCGTGCGGAAGCCGATAAAAAGGCAAGCGTCGGCGCCGTGACCGGAAAAATCGCCCTTTCCAAGCAAAGCGACGAAGATCGCTACGGTCTTGCCGGTTTGCACCAAAAATTACTGAAACTGCTGCTTGCGTTCGACGCGTTCTGCAAACGGCACGAAATCGAATATTTTCTGGATTCCGGCACGCTGCTCGGCGCGGTCCGGCACGGGGGATTTATCCCTTGGGACGACGATCTGGACGTCGCGATGAAGCGTTCGGAATACGAAAAGTTTTTAAAAGTCAAAGGGGAAATGCCGGCGCCTTACCGCGTGGTGTTGCCTTCCGATTTCGCCCCGTATTTTTTTGATTTCTCGGTGCGGGTGATCGACACCGCTACGCGCCTGCGGGAAGAAACCGCGGCGGACGAAGCGCAGCACGGTTATGAAAACCGCGCTTCGCTCGATATTTTTGTGCTGGACGACGCGCCGGACGGAAAGGGTGCTTTTCGCCGCACGGTGTTCCGCCAAAAAATGCTGTACGGGGAAGCGATGCAGTATCGCTACGACCGGAAGTTGCATTCCTATCACGGCGTTGACCGTCTGAAAGTTGCGGTTCTGCGCACGTTGGGGCGGTTCCGCAAGTTGCCGCGCATTCTGAAAGACAAAGAAAAACTGGACGTGAAGTACGCCGGCAAAAGGGGCGCGGATTATTACGCGAGCAACGGCATTTTATCCTGGCTGGATAAGCGTTTTCCGAAAATCTGTTATCGGGCGGCGGTCGATCTGCCTTTCTGCGGCGTAATGCTGCCGTGCCCCGTCGATTACGACAAAACTTTGACGGTGATGTACGGCGATTATATGACGCCTCCTCCCGAAGAGGAACGAAAACCCATTCACGCGGAGTAGCTGCGATTAAGGAAGGGATTGATTCGTCTGGGAATGTTTCAAAAAACGCGGTACGTGTGCCGAAAACGGGAACGTTGCCTTGGAATCGGACGAAAAAATCGACGGGCGGCAGAAAGGAGCAAAAGGGTTATGGCAGGTATGGATATGAAAAATAAAATCAAGGATTTGCTTTTCAGCGTTTCCGGCATCGTGCTGATGAACGTTGTTTTGCAATTCCTGTTATATCCTTCCATCGAGCGCAAGCTGGGGGCGGAAGCGTACGGCGTTGCGCTGACGCTTCTTGCCGTGATCTCTATCACCAGCAACTCGGTGGGCAGCGCCGCCAATTATTCCCGTCTGGTCAGCGAAAAAACGCTGCACCCGAAAAACGGCGAGTATACGCTGTTTCTGCTTACCGGGGGGCTGGTTTCGGTCGCCGTCGGACTGATCGTTTTGTGGAAAGTGGGACTTTTTACGGCGGCAAACGCGATATTTTACGCGTTATTGACCTTCGTTTCCGCTTTCCGGTATTATTCGGACGCGGAATTTAAATTAAAAGGCAATACGCTGCGCTATTTTGCTTTTTACTTTTTCATCTCGCTGGGTTACGTTTTAGGACTTGCGGTTGCGAAATGGACGGGCAACTGGATGACCGGCATCCTGACGGGGGAAGTTTTTGCCGTTTTATATGCGATGATTCGCAGCGGCATTTACAAAAAACCGTTTGTCTGTTCGCCGAAAGCGAAAGCGGTATGGAAAAGCAACGCGCTTTTGCTTTGTTCTAACCTGTTCGATAATTTAACGCTGAATGCCGACCGCATCGTGCTGTTGGCGTTTCTGGGCGGGGAAGCTGTTTCGACGTACTACGTCGCGTCGCTGTTCGGCAAAGTGGTGGCTCTTTTAACCGTGCCGGTCAACGCCCTTCTGATCGGCTATCTGGTGCGGTCGGACGCGGCGCTTACCAAAAAACTGTGGACGATTTTCACCGCCGTTGCGACGGGGATCGGACTTTTGGCGTTCGGCGGCTGTCTTTTGGGATCGTGGATCATTCTTCCGGTTTTATACAAGAACCTTTCGGCGGCGGCGCTGAAAATTGCCGTTCCCGCCGTGGGAAGCCAGATTTTGTTCTTCGTATCCGGCGTGCTGCTCATCGTGGTGCTGCGCTACGCGGGGGAGAAAAAACAGTTTTTGCTGAACCTTGTATACGGGGTGGCATTCTTCCTTCTGACCGTGCTCGGGACGTGGAAAGGCGGACTTTCCGGCTTTTTGTGGGCGTCGGTCGGAGCGAACGCGCTGCGGTATCTTTTGGTCGTCATCTGGGGCTTTTTTGCCGGACGTCCCGCAAAATCGGGAACAAAAGCGGTGGACGGCGCGGTAATTCCGGACGGTGCGCCGACAGAAACCTTAGGCGGGGAACCGGCGCAAACTCCGGGCGGAGAGCCGGCGGAAAATTGAGGAAGATCGCACAAAATGCGGGCGGAGAACCGGCGGAAATTCCGAACGGGGAGAAAGCAGAAAATCAAGGAGCGCCGACAACAAGCCCTAAGAAAGACGGCGGATTTTTGCGCAAAGGCGCGCAGGCGCTTGTTCGGTTTTAACGGGGCAAGCCGGCAGAATTCCGGATAAATAATCAAACTTCAGGATAAATAACAACAATAACAACGAAAATAGCGGGCGGCCTGCGGGTCGCCTTTTTGCATACCGGAAGAATTTTTCGCCATCACCCGGCGACCGGACAGTCGCAACGGGATTTTTCGCCATCACCCGGCGACCGGACAGCCGCAGCGAAATTTTTCGCCATCACCCGGCGACCGGACGGCCGCAGCGAAATTTTTCGCCATCACCCGGCGACCGGACAGCCGCAGCGAAATTTTTCGCAAGGGTGGCGATTGTTCTTTACGAACGACGGAATTTCGGCATTTAAGATGATGTAACTGGCAGAAAAACTGCAACTCCTCACGAAAAGACGAAGATTTCGGGCGACTTTTTATAGAAAAGGGGTTGCCAAACGGCGTGAGATGGAGTACAATAGTTCCGTATCTCCCTATCTATATTATAGAGCGCGAAGCCGGACGAGTCGCTTTCGGGTGCCGGCAAGGAAAAATCCCGGATCTTCGTATGGCTCCGGAAGGCAGAAGACAACCGGTGCCGAAAGCGTTGCCGGCAGGAGAAACCTCCGGGCTGCACGAATACGCCGGAACTTTTGTCGTGATTGCAACCGATGAACGGTTTCAGGTCTTCGCGCGGGAAATCTGCGGGGCAAAAGACTCGTAGGGGCGACCAGTGCTCGCCCGCGAAGTTTTCGCGAGGTAAATAACCGCGAGGCAAAAGCCCAAGTCGTTGCCGGGCATTCCGGCGCGCAGGCGACTCGGGGGATATCAAAACCAAAAACGGGGCGTTTGCAGTCAGCAAAACCCCGGAAAAAGAGGTAACTATGGCAGAAACGAACAAACACCAGGAAACGAAAGCAAAGGGGACTTTCGGCAAAAGACTGAAAACCGACTTTTCCGCCAACTGGCAGCGGTACTGTCTGGCGGCGATCGTCGTTGCGTTTTCGCTTTTCATGCTGATCGGCATCGGCAATTTTTCCATGCCGGACAGTTACTATCAGTTCCGGAAAAAGTACGATGAAAGCGGGGCGCAGATCGATAACGAAGTCGTCCTTCGTTTAAACTACAATCTGGACGCTTCCGGCAATCCCGTCATGCTGGACAACGTGTGGGTGTATTTCGGTTCTTCCAACATGAAGGGAAGCGCCGTCGCACAGATGAAATTCTCCTACGGACTTTCCGCCACCACATCCAACTGGCTGAGCGCCGAAATGGGAACGATCAAGACCAAGGATTCCTGGGGGGCGAAAGACTCCTCTGCGAACGACGGCGATCCCGATTATAAAAAGACCATTTACCGCATGTATAAATGGACGCAACTTTTCGGCGATCTCGATCTGCCCAACAAAAGTTACCAGTTTATCCGGATTACCACCAAGAACCCGGTGTATATTCACGAACTGGTTTTCCGCGACAAGAACGACGATCTGATGCAGGTGGAAGTGGTTTCGGGCGACGCGTCCGCCGCCAAGATGTTTGACGAACAGGACAAATTCACCACCGTCAACACCCGCTTCAACAGCATTATTTTCGACGAATATTACTTTGCGCGGACGGCGTTCGACTTCCTCCGCGGCGACGCCTGCTATCAGGAATCTTCACACCCCCCGCTCGGAAAAATCATTCTGGCGGCGGGCATCGGCATTTTCGGTATGAACACGTTCGGCATGCGCGTTATGCCGGCGCTGTTCTCCATCGCGACCATTTTCGTCATCTACGCCATCGGCAAGCGCCTGTTCGGGAAAAATAATCGCAGCATGGGCGTGCTGTTCGCGCTGTTGTTCGCCATCTCGGGTATCAATATTTCGCTGGGAAGAATCGGCACGACCGACGCGTTTCTGACCTTCTTCGTCGCGCTGTCTTACTACTATATGCTGATCTTTCTGCAAAACGGAATCGACCGCAACCACCGGCTGCTTTCCTTCGTTCCGCTGCTGCTTTCGGGAATCTTCTTCGGGTTCGGCGCCGCGGTCAAATGGTCGGGTATCACGGCGGGTATCGGACTGTTTTTGCTGTTTGCCTGCTTCTTCTTCGTCAGATTGTTTGCCGGGATCGGCAAAGTCAAGCGCCTTTCTTCCGGCATGGCGAAGGAAGAAAAAGTCACCTTCCTGACCCGCGTGAAAGCGCTTTGGGGCGCGAAGGAAGAGGAGGCGCCTGCGCTTTCCGGTCTTTCGGCTGAGGAAACGGCAAGAACGAGCGACCCCGATCCCGAAGCCGCGGGAAAAGCCGTCGCCAAAAAGGAACAAAAGGCTTTGACCTGCGATCTGCTGCTTTCGGTTCTGTTTGCGGGGGTCGGTTTTCTGGTCTTTGCGTTTATTATTTATCTCCTTTCGTACCTCGTCGCGGGCAATTCTTACTGCGCGCTGTACGAAACGAACAGCCCCTTAAAAGCCTTCTTGGAGAACCAGAAATATATCTGGAGTTTCCACACTTCCAACTTCGGGACGGACGACAACTCTTCCCCCTGGTGGGGCTGGCCCATCGGCTATAAGGCGGCGTGCTTCTATACCGAATATACCAACCCGAAAATGCACGTCCGCATTCTTTGCAACGCGACGCTGTTGCTGTACCTCTTCACGTTCGTGTCGTTTTTGTATCTGACGCTGGAAGTGGCGACCACGGTGTTCAATAAAAACGCGGGCGAAGCGGATATTTCTTACGTCAAGCGCGTTTTGCGCCCGTACGTTTATCTTCTGATCGCCTTTCTCGGCTGCTATCTGCCGTGGGCGTTCGTCAAACGCCCGATGTACACGTATACCTTCCTGCCGCCCAGCATTTTCTACGTGGGATTTTTAGTATTGTTCCTGTATGCGGCGCTGAACGAGTGGAAACGCTTCGGGAAAAAGATCCTGATCGGCGTGCTGATCGTCTGCGGACTGAACTTTATCACGTCGTACCCCTCGTACGCGGGCGTTCCGCTGCCCAAACTGATGGCGCTGATTTTCTACGGCTGGACGAACCTCAATCCGGGGACGTTTTTGCGGCCGAACATGGGGGCGTTGCGCTTCCTTTCCGGTATTTTCCGCTAAAGAAGGCGGGAGGATCGCGGGATCCGGGAGGGGGAAAGAAGCCGGCTTGCTTTCCGGCGGGGAAATCCTGCCCCGGAAAAGAGCGGGGAAACTATCCGCTTGCCGCAAGGCGTTCGCCCGGCAGGGAAACCTTCCGGCTTGCCGGACGAAGGGGAAACCTTCCGGCTTGCCGGACGAAAAGGAGAACGCCTGTTGCCCCGGAAATCGGGTTTTCACAGACAAGAAGAAAAAGGAGAACTATGCTTGCAAAAGTTTTGAGTTTTGCCCTCGTCGGGCTGGAAGGAAAGCCCATCGAGGCGGAAACCGACATCGCCAAAGGCTTGCCCGCCTACCTTGTGGTGGGCTTGCCCGACGCCGCGGTGAAGGAGTCCAAGGAACGCATCCACGCGGCGATCAAAAACGCGGGATACCTGTTTCCCAACAATCGTCTGACCGTCAATCTGGCGCCCGCCGATTTGAAAAAGGAAGGGTCGGGGCTGGATCTGCCCATTGCGATCTGCATTTTAAAAGCCAGCGGGCAAATCCCGTCCAAGGGATTTGAAGACGTCGTCTTTTTCGGCGAACTGGCTTTGGACGGCACGCTTCGCCCGGTGCGCGGCGTTCTGCCGCTGCTGATTTCGGCAAGGAATCTGGGCTATACCCGGTTTATGGTTCCTTACGCCAACCGAAAAGAGGCGTCGTACATTTCGGGCATCGAAGTGTACGCGCCGCAGACCCTTGCGGAAGCGGTGGAGTTTTTGCGCGGAGAGAGTCAACTTTCGCCCGTGCCGCATACCGAATACGCGGCGGGCGGGACGGAAAATCCCTATTCTGCCGACCTGAAATACGTCAAAGGGCAACTGGCGGCGCGCCGCGCGGTAGAAGTCGCGGTTTCGGGCGGGCATAATTTGCTGCTGGTGGGCCCTCCCGGCGCGGGAAAGACCATGCTTGCCAAGTGTATCCCCACCATTATGCCCGACATGCCCTTTGAAGAGGCGCTGGAAGTCACCAAGATTCATTCGGTGGCGGGGCAGCTGGACGAAGACGGCATTGCCCGGCGCAGACCTTTCCGCACGCCGCATCATACGGCGACCACCGTTTCGTTGACCGGCGGCGGTTCCAACTGCAGACCGGGGGAAATCTCCCTCGCGCACGGCGGAGTGCTGTTTTTAGACGAACTGCCCGAATACAACCGTTCCACGCTGGAAGCGCTCCGGCAACCGCTGGAAGACCGCGTTATCACCGTGGCGCGCGCCGCAAATACCGTGACCTATCCCGCCAATTTTATGCTGGTCGCCAGCATGAACCCCTGTCCCTGCGGCAATTACGGCAGCAGGGAAAACGTCTGTACTTGCTCGGCTTCCGCGATCGCGAAATACCGGGCGAAAGTTTCGGGACCGTTGCTCGACCGGATCGACCTCCAGTTGGTGGTGGACGCCGTCAAATACAGCGAACTGTCTTCTTCCGCCGAGGGGGAATCCAGCGAATCGGTCAAACGCCGTGTCAACGCCGCGCGCGAAATTCAGCGCAAACGGTTTGCAAACGACGGTATTTTTACCAATTCCGAAATGGGAGAAAAGCATCTGAAAAAGTACTGCGTTCTCTCGCCGGAATGCGAAGAAGTGTTAAAGCGCGCGTTTATCCAGTTGCACCTTTCCGCCCGTGCGCGGAGCAGAATATTAAAAGTCGCACGGACGATTGCAGACCTCGCGGGGGAAGAAAACATTACCCGCGCGCATTTGTTGGAAGCGGTCGGGTACCGCGCCGTTTCGGACAGGGATTGAAGCAGTTGAATGCGGCGCCGTTTCGGACAGGGATTAAAAGCCCGAGGCTTTCCTTTCAGCATTCGGCGGAATAAAAGCCTTAGTTCCGCAAGGCGGAAAACGAACGCCGCAGCCTTCCGCAGGGCGCAAAATTAAAGCGCAGCCTTACAGGCGCGAGTTTATTCGGCAAAATAAACGCAGCCTTCCGCAAGGCGTGAGTTCATTCGGCAAAATAAACGCCGCCTTCCGCAAGGCGTGAGTTTATTCGGCAAAATAAACGCAGCCTTCCGCAAGGCGTGAGTTCATTCGGCAAAATAAACGTCGCCTTCCGCAGGGCGAAAATCACGAAAAATCTACGTTCGACAAAATAAGAGGAATTCGGCATGAAAAATTTTTCCAAAGAGGCGCAGCGGGCGGTCATTTATCTTGACAGTTTCCCCAAATTGGATTATAAATATAAAACCGCGATCCTCGACGACGTGGGCGATATCGAAAAGTTGTACGAAGCGCTGCCTTCCTACCGTTCGCTTCTCGTAAAAGCCATGGGCGAGGGCGCGGACGAACTGTTGCGCGGAGCAAACAAAGAGGGGGAAGAGCGCGTGCTTTCCCGCCTGAAAGAAAAGGGCATTATGCCCGTCACGCGCGGAAACAAATATTATCCGGAAGCGCTGGAAGCGTCCGCCGCGCCTCCGTGGGTGCTGTACACCAAAGGCAATCTGGAACTACTGAAGGGGCGCAAATTCGCCGTCGTCGGCAGCAGAAAAACGCCGCAGGCGGAACAGAAGATCGCCGAGGAGTTTTCGGCGGCGATCGCCGACCGCATGACCGTCGTCACCGGGCTTGCCGAAGGGGCGGACAGTGCGGCGCTCCGCGGCGCGCTGAAAAAGAAAAACGTCATTTCCGTACTTGCGTACGGGTTCGACCACGTATATCCCGAACAAAACCGCGGACTGTTGCAGGAAGCGGAAAAAAACGGCTTGGTCGTGACCGAATACCCGCCCGAAGTGCCGGCGTTCAAATCGCAGTTTCCCGTCCGGAACCGCATTATCGCGGGACTTTCGGAGGGGGTTCTGATCGTTTCCGCAAGGGAAAAGAGCGGCGCGCTTTACACCGCGTCTTACGCCGCAACCTACGGCAGAGACGTGTTTGCCTTTCCCTATCGCATCGGGGAGGCGGCTGGCAAGGGCTGCAACGCGCTCATCAAACAAGGCGCCGCCCTGTGCGACAAGCCGGAAGACGTCCTTTCCTCCTACGGTTTTACGGTGGAAGAAGCCGCGCCCGACCTCCCTTTAAGTCCGGAAGAAGCAAGCGTGCTTGCCCTGCTTCGGGAAGAGGAATCGACCGCGGACGTCCTTTCCGAAAAGGCGGGAATCCCCGTGTTTCTGGTACTGCCGGCGCTTTCGTCGCTGGAAATTTCCGGTTATATCGCAAAATCGGGCGCGGATACTTATCGCGCTTTGAAATAAAGGCAGGCACGTTCTGCCAAAAAAACGTTTCTTTTATATTTTACGCCCGGGGGAATCTCCGGGGCGCCAAGAGGAGTAGTTTATGGACTTAATCATCGTAGAATCGCCGTCCAAAGCAAAGACCATCGAAAAGTACCTGAAAGGGAAGTATAAAGTCGACGCTTCCGGCGGGCACGTCAGGGATCTTCCCGAACGGCAGATGGGCGTAGACATCACCGGCAATTTCGAGCCGCACTACGTCATCAATCCCGACAAAAAACAGACCATCGCCCGCCTTTCCGAAAAAGCCGCCAAGGCGCAGAAAGTCTATCTCGCAACCGACCCGGACCGCGAAGGAGAAGCCATTTCCTGGCATCTGGAACAGGTCCTGAAGTTGCACGAAAAAGAACCGCACCGCATCGAATTCAACGAAATTTCCGAAAAGGCGGTGACCGAAGCCTTAAAACACCCGCGGGAGATCGACCAGAATCTGGTAGACGCCCAGCAGGCGCGCCGCGTGCTTGACCGCTTGGTCGGTTATAAACTCTCGCCCTTCCTTTGCAAAAGGATCAAAGACGGGCTTTCCGCCGGGCGCGTGCAGTCGGTAGCCCTCCGTATGGTGTGCGACAGAGAGCGCGAGATCATCGCGTTCAAACCCGAAGAATACTGGAATTTATCCGCCACCCTGCAGGAAAAAAGCAAAAAGACGGGCGCGTTCAAAGCGGCGCTCGCAACGCAGAACGGAAAGAAAATCAAGGTCAGAAGCGCCGAAGAAGCCGCGGCGATCGAAAACGCCGTTTTACCCGAATTTACGGTAACGGGGGTCAAAAAAACGGTCGCAAAGACGCACGCGCCCGCGCCGTTTACCACCAGTACGCTGCAGCAGGCGGGGTCTACCAAACTCGGGATCACCGCGCCGCAGGTGATGTCGCTCGCGCAGCACCTGTACGAAGGTATGGATACCGAAACCGAGGGGCATATCGCGTTCGTCACCTACATTCGTACCGACTCCGTCCGCGTTTCCAAAGAAGCGCAGGAAAAGGCGTTGGACTACATCCGCGCCACTTACGGCAAGGAATACGTTCCCGCCCGTCCCAACGTCTACCGCACCAAAAAAGAAGCGCAGGACGCGCACGAAGCCATCCGTCCTATCGATCTTTCGCGCACGCCCGAAAGCGTCAAAAACCTGCTCGACCGCAACCACTACCGGTTGTATAAACTGATCTATGACCGTTTCCTTGCCTCGCAGATGGCGGAAGCACAGTATAATACTATGACCGTCGACCTTTCCTCCGGCGAATACGGGTTCGTCGCCCGCGGAAGAAGCCTGCTGTTTGCCGGCTTTACCGCCGCCTATCAGGAGGTAAAGGAGGAGGTTTCCGCCCCCGCGGAAGAAGAAAACGAAAAACTGCTGCCCGACTTTAACGAGGGCGACAAGGTCGATCTTCTGGAATTCAGAAAGGAACAGAAATTCACCAAACCGCCCGAACGGTTCACCGACGCCTCCCTCGTCAAGGCGATGGAAGACAAAGGCATCGGCAGACCGTCCACCTACGCTTCCATCATCGCGGTTCTCAACAAGCGCGCCTACGTCAAAAAGGAAGGGAAGTATATGGTTCCCACCGAAACGGCGTTCGAGATCACCGACGTGCTTTGTAAATATTTCAAGGACGTCATGGACGTTTCGTTTACCGCCAATATGGAAGAAAAACTGGACGAGATCGAAGAGGGCGGAAAGGACTGGCACAAGATCATTGCGGAATTTTATCCCGGCTTTGCCGAAAATCTCTTAAAAGCGCAGGCGGACGGCGATGAAGTAACCGATATCCTGTGCGACAAGTGCGGCAGCCCCATGATCCGAAAGCACGGCAGATTCGGCGAATATCTCGCCTGCTCCAACTATCCGACCTGCAAAAACATCAAATCGACGAAAGAGAACGTTTCGGAGATCAAGTGCGAAAAATGCGGCGCCAACATGGTGATAAAAGAGGGGAAATACGGCAAATTCCTTGCCTGCCCCAACTATCCGGAATGTAAAAATATCAAGCCGTACGGCGAAGAAAAAGCCGAAGAAAAGTGCGAAAAGTGCGGCGGCGATATGTACGTCAAGACGGGGAAATTCGGCAAGTATCTGGCTTGCTCTTCCTGCGGGGCGACCAAAAACGTGACTGAAACCGCCGGCAAATGCCCCAAGTGCGGCGCGCCTGCCAAAAAGATGGTTTCCCGTGCGGGGAAGACTTTCTACGGCTGCTCTAAATATCCAGACTGCAGCTTTATGAGCTGGGATCTGCCCACGGGCGAAACCTGCCCCAAGTGCGGCAAGTTTTTGGTGGAACGCGGCGGCAAAGTCCAGTGCGTGGATAAAAAGTGCGACTACGGAAAAGACGCCGAAACCGAGGCGGAAAACGCCGCCGCAACCGCTGCGGTGGGCGAAAATAAGGTGCTTTTCTCCGATAAAGACCAAAAGGACGGAAACTGAGGTGACGGAAAAGAGCGGCAATCATTTCTCCGCAAAACGGGTCAACGTCATCGGCGGCGGGCTTGCCGGCAGCGAATGCGCGGCGTTTCTTTCCAAGGCGGGCGCGGAAGTGCATCTTTTCGAGCAGAAGCCCGTCAATTTTTCCCCCGCGCATAAAAGCGAAAACTTTGCGGAACTCGTGTGCAGCAATTCCTTAAAGAGCGACGACGCGGCGGGAAACGCCTGCGGACTATTAAAAGAGGAGATGCGGAGGCTCGATAGCGTTACGATGGCTGCCGCGGAGGAAGCCCGGGTCGCGGGCGGCGCGGCGCTTACCGTCGATCGCGACAAGTTTTCGGCAAGCGTTACGCAAAAATTGAAGCAACTCCCCATTATTTTCCATGCAGAGCGCGTGGACGATCTGGAGGGGGAAGCCTTTCGCAGCGCCATCAACGTGGTCTGTACCGGACCTTTGACTTCGGAAAATTTTTCGGACTACCTCGGCAAAAAAACGGGGACGCCGCTGTACTTTTTTGACGCGTCGGCACCCATCGTGGCGGCGGAAAGTATCGATATGGCGCAGGCGTTTTTCGGCGACCGCTACGGCGACGGCACGGGCGATTACCTCAACTGCCCACTGGAAAAAGCCGATTATGACGCCTTTTATAAAGCGCTCGTCACCGCCGAAACCGCAACGCTGAAAGACTTTGAAAACGACAAAGTGTTCGACGGGTGCATGCCGGTGGAAGTTATGGCAAAGCGCGGAGGGGACACGTTGCGCTACGGACCGCTAAAGCCGGTGGGGCTTTCCTTTCAGGCGGGGCGGAAACTTTACGCCTGTCTGCAGCTTCGGCCGGAAGACGAAAACAAAACCATGTACAACCTGGTAGGTTTTCAGACCAACCTCAAGTTTCCGGAACAAAAACGCGTGTTTTCCATGATCCCCGCCTTAAAAAACGCGGAATTCCTCCGCTACGGGGTCATGCACAAAAATATTTATTTACGGTCGCCGGAACTGCTGTCTTACGATCAGTCGCTTGTTTCCGATCCCGACCTGTTTTTTGCGGGACAGATCACGGGCGTCGAAGGGTACGTGGAATCGGCGGCGAGCGGTATCCTTGCAGGCGTGCAAGTCTTAAGACGGTTGCAGGGAAAGCCTCCGATCGACTTCCCCGCGGAAACGGTGATCGGCGCGCTTTCGCACTACGTGGTGCGGAAAAACGTTGATTTTCAGCCTATGAACGCAAATTACGGGATCGTGCGCCCGGTGTACGGGTTCGATCACGACAAAAAAGCAAAGAAGGCGGCGATAAAAGAGCGTTCGCTTTCGTTAATCGAAAAAATCAAGGAGCAAATATATGAGTGACGAATTGAAAGGTACCACCATCGTTGCGGTAAAAAAAGACGGCGTTACGGCGCTGGCGGGGGACGGACAGGTCACCCTTTCGCAATCGGTGGTGATGAAATCCAACGCAAAAAAAGTGCGCCGCATTTTTAACGGCGAGGTGATTCTGGGCTTTGCCGGATCGGTCGCGGACGCGTTTACGCTTTGCGAACGGTTTGAAGAAATGCTGGCAAAATACGGCGGCAACCTGATGCGGAGCGCGGTGGAACTGGCGCAACTCTGGCGCCTCGACAAACTGGGCAGACGGCTGGAAGCCATGATGATCGTGGCGGATAAGGAAAGTCTTTTGGTCGTTTCCGGCTCCGGCGAGGTGCTGGAACCGGACGACGGCGTGGTTGCGATCGGCAGCGGCGGAAATTACGCGCTTGCCGCGGCGCGCGCGCTTATCCAGAACACCGATCTTTCCGCAGAGGAAATCGCCAAAAAATCCATTAAAATCGCAAGCGAGATCTGTATCTTCACCAACGATAACATTATCTGCGAAAGCGTGGGAGGAAACGTATGAATTTAAGCCCCAGACAAATCGTTGCGGAACTCGATAAATACATCATCGGTCAGCAGGAAGCGAAAAAGGCGGTCGCCATCGCCCTTCGCAACCGGTACAGAAGAAGTCTTTTGTCCGACGCCGACCGGGAAGAAATTACGCCCAAAAACATCATCTTAAAAGGTCCTACGGGCGTCGGGAAAACCGAAATCGCCCGCCGCCTTGCAAAACTGGTCAAAGCGCCCTTTATCAAGGTAGAAGCCACTAAATTTACCGAAGTGGGCTATGTGGGGCGCGACGTCGATTCCATGGTGCGAGATCTCGTGGAATGTGCCGTAAGACTGGAAAAGGAAGAGTGCTACAAGGACGTTTCGGTCAAAGCCACCGCCGTTTCCGAAGATAAAATGGTGCGTATTTTATACGACGCCAAAAAGAGCGAGAAAGGCGAAACGCCGGAAGATCTTTTCAAGGCGGAACTTTTGAGCGACCTGAGAAAAGGCACTTACAATAAAATGTTGGTGGAAATCGACGTCCCCGATCAGCCGAAGAATATGGAAGTCGTCCCGGGGAGCGGGGCGGAGATCAATATCGGCAGCATTTTCGGCGATTTTCTGCCAAAAAAGCGCAAAAAACGCAAGGTCACCGTGCAGGAAGCCATGCAGATCATGATCGCGGAGGAATCCGAAAAGATGATCGACGCGGACGCCGTGACCGCGCGCGGCTTGAAGCGCGCCGAACAGGAAGGCATCATCTTCATCGACGAGATCGATAAAATCGCCGCCAAAGGTTCGGCGGGCGGCGCAGACGTTTCCCGCGAGGGGGTACAGCGCGATATTCTGCCCATTGTGGAAGGCAGCACGGTCATGACCAAATACGGACCGGTCAAGACCGACTTTATGCTGTTCATCGCGGCGGGCGCGTTTCACGTTGCCAAAGTGGAAGACCTGATCCCCGAACTGCAGGGACGTTTTCCCATTTTAGTGGAACTCCATTCCTTGACACGGGACGATTTCGTGCGTATTTTGACCGCGACCGAAAACGCCGCTACCGTACAGTATCAAAAACTGTTGAAAGTAGACGGCGTGGATCTGGTTTTTACCGACGGCGCGGTGAGAAAGATCGCCGAAATTTCGGAAGAACTCAACCTGACCAAGGAAGATATCGGCGCGCGCCGGCTGCATACGGTGCTTGAATATCTGCTGGAGGAGATCTCGTTTTCGGCGGACGGCGGGGCGAATTTCACCGTAACGGTGGACGAAACTTACGTCGAATCGCACTTAAGCAAGATGATTTCCGGGCAGAACCTGACCAAGTATATTCTGTAATTTTTGCCCGCCGGCGGGGGATTTCGCTATAAGCGGAAAACCCGGTGCGGACAAGCGGAAAATTCCCGGGCGCATAGAAGCCGGGCTTCCTATACAAAAGTCAAATAAAGCAAAACGCGGCGCTGCCGCAAACGAGAGCAGGGTTTTGCACAGAGAACCCGAGGACAGCAAAAAGCGGCGCTGCCGCAAACGA